>JAYVWV010000022.1:0-36788 GCA_043785755.1 Candidatus Moraniibacteriota bacterium | reverse complement strand
TTCCCTGCTGTACCAGGGAACCCCCTCAAGGACGAAAGCAGGTTACCGCCTGTCACCCCGCATTACGGAAAGATCCGGTTACCACCGATCTCTTACCGTCATGTGAGATGTCGTCTACGCAGCACCGCCCCGCATCTGTGAAAAAGGAGTTCGCCATGCGCGTCCACCGCACCACTTTCTCCGGCGCTCACGCGCCTCCGATCGGGTATCACTCCCACCCCGCAGCGGCCACGAGCCGGTCGCCGCGCAAGCCGCACGTCATCACCAAGATGGCCCCGGACGAACTGGCACCTCTGGTGCTGGTCATCTCCGCGGTCATCACCAAGATGACGCCGGCCTCCAAAAAGCCCGGCGCCGGCCACCAAGCTTCTGCCGCGCTGGTCGCCTACGCCTGACCCAACCCGGGCCTCGCAACGGCAAAGAAGTCAGCCACACAACCACGGAGCCTGAGCCCCAAGCGAAAAACATCGCATGGGGCTCTTGAACTTTTTATTGACTCCTTTCTCTCTTTTTGTTACAATCCCCACACGTTCCCCTGAAACGTTTTTTGTTTTGAGGAGGGACAATGGAGGGGTGTATAGCTCAGTTGGTAGAGCAGTGGCCTCTTAAGCCAACGGTCGCAGGTTCGAATCCTGCTACACCCACCAAGCGAATAAAGTATTGGATTCGCCCCGATAGCTCAACGGATAGAGCAGGGCTCTTCTAAGGCCTTGATGGGGGTTCGATTCCCTCTCGGGGCACACGAATTAGCCTGCTGTTGGTTCCTCGCCAGAAGGACTCTGTCAGGCTGGAATTCCCTCTCGGGGCACTTGATTTGAGAATAGACTTAGAGGGGTGGCCATCGTTCAATGGCAGGACAATGGTTTGTGGTACCATGAATGAGGGTTCGATTCCCTCTGGCCACCCCTGTGGGTCTATTTTTTTATACCACCAGAAACTGTTTGTCGACGGAAACACATGTCTGTACAATGAGAGTGGAGCGCGCTCGTAGCTCAGTGGATAGAGCATCTGGCTTCGAACCAGAGGGTCGGGGGTTCAATTCCCTCCGAGCGCACAAGAGAACAAAGTGAACGCCAGAGCGCGGAGCAAGCCAACTGCTTGGCTTGCGTAGCGAATCGAAAGGCGGAGTGATGTTTCGCGAGTACGCGAAACCACGAGCCGGGGTCGCGGAAATTTGGCTGCGACGGCAGACGAATTATCTGTGACCAATTCCCTCTCGCCTCGATTAGACATCAGTCGAAGCGGGCCGAGCGCACAAGAGAAAACCGCCTTACAGGCGGTTTTTTTGTTTGAGCCTACTTTCTCCCGTAGTTGCAGATGAACTCACCGGGACTGCGCCACCATTCTGGACGGGTCCGCTCCTCGCCTTCCTTCCAATACCCCGGCAGCACTTCGTCCTGCCAAGGGCCGACATAGATGGCGAAGTGCAAGTGGGCCTCCCAATAACCATTCTCCGGCGTCAGGGCTTCGCCGATAAAACCGAGCGGTTCACCACATTCCACCTTTTCCCCGATCCGCTTGAAGCTCGTCCCTAAGTGCGCGTAGAGAGAATAAAAAACTTCTTTGGTCCGCGGCCGCCGATGACGGATGATGACGATATGCCCCCAATTCTCTTTTTCCGCGCTCCCGGGGTGGAGTGCTGCATAGACCACCTGACCACGCCCGATCGCGCGTACGTCCGTGCCAGCCGGTGCCACACAGTCTTCACCGAGGTGGACGCCCCAAAACACCCCTTGGTGTTCGGCTCGCTTCCCGAACAGCGTGCCGTTGACCCGATAGGGATCGAGAGGAAAAACAAGTTTCGGTGTGGTGAAATTTGTAGCCATAGAGGAAAAATTAGGACTTCTTTTCGTGATCGAGTTTACGGACGATATCACGCATGAGAAGGACGCTCACTAAAAACGCTGCCGCACCAATGAAACGGAGACCCTTGCCGAACAGGATAGCGGACGTTCCCTGGCCAATCGCATACAGACCAAAGACATCAGCAAGCATTATGCTCGTGGCCGCTATGACGAAAAACTTATACGACCAGTCAAGTTCTTTCTCCACGCGCCAGACGATACCGACAGAAAACATCAGTATCAAAAGAAACAGCATGATAGTCAGACTATCAATCCCGAAAAATACCATATCTATATTCATAATGCCACCTCCTTCCTATTTACGGAAATACCCAGCCCGCCCCAAATCATATTCAGTAATTTCCCTGTCTCCCTGCAGGTACAGCCGGAATTCCCGGATAAAGAGGAAGATCCAGAGGAAAAAGAACGTCAGAAACAAGAAAGTGACCCAGCCCAGATTGCGGACGATATCAGCATACGATATGGTCGCTCCACTCGAAAGCTCAATCAGGGGCAATGCCCTAACAGAAAAAGAAGCAAGGCGACTGACATCGAGCCCATCGAAAAGGATTTCAGCCTGGGCAGTATATTCCCCTGGCTGTAGATAGAGTGGGATAGCAAGAGAGGTGTGGATGACCGCGCCTTCGGTGATATACGTGTCGTGCGTATCAGAAGAGATAATGTTTCGATTCTCATCGAGTAACGTGTAACGAATCGGCACGGTGATGTGAGTATATTTCCCTGGCAAGCCCTGAAGCGTCGTTACTACAGAAAGCGCCTCTCCCTGAAGAACTGCCGCATCCTTATTTTCGACAGCAAAGATAAACTGAAACAACGCCACCTGGGGCATCTCACTGGTACTCGGAGTGACCAGTACCTTGGCATTTGAAGCACTACCACCCGATGCAGCAGAGTTGGTAATCTCGAAATGAAGGGTCGCCGTTGCCTGCCGAGCACCATCATGTGGATCGGTTGCCGTGATAGTGAAATTATGCTCTCCAAAGGCCACGCGTTCTGGTGGTTGCCACTCCCAATAGCCGGCACCATTGGCCGGAAAAGTCGAGAGGAAATTACTGCCGATACTGACCACCATCGTGGCGCCCGGCATACTGGTCGTCCCGGTAAACGTCGGCTGACGTTCTCTGGTACGAAAAGTGCCGTTAAAAGAATCCACATTCCTCCCCGCAAAAGACACAACTGTCACAGCGGGAGCGGCCAAAGTGATCAGACATTCATTCGGTGTCGTAACCGTGACCAGAAGCGACGTGGCAAAGCCCGCGCCCATCGGACCATGAGCCGTCACTTCATACTGATAGGCGGTAGCGACCAAGATGGTGGTGTCGCTATAGGCGGAATTTGCGAGCCCACTGACCAAAGGCAAGGTGTTCCGTGTAATATCGAAAGTATAGCTGTTGGGATCATCGGCCCAATCAAGCGTGACACTAAGCACCCCAGTAGTACCATTACACGCAGCGGTCGCACTCACTACTGGCACGACCGGCGGACCCAAGACCCGCGCCGTCACGGCGATAGTGTCACTCGCCAGGGCATGGAACTTCTGCCGCAGATCATACGACAAAAGCCCAGGATCGACAAAAGCCAGGGTAAAATAGACCCCTAAAGAAACAGAGAGGGCCAGAGTATGTATTTTCAAGAGCCGGCGTAGCCATGTGCGACGGACAGTATATCCCTTGACCATACCCCTATTATAGCACGCGGCGAGCCGTTGTTTTAGGCTCAGGCGTGCAGCTTGAGCACATCGATAACCTTGCCATTGATGACGAAGTCATCCTCTTCAGTGAGGAAAATCGGTTTGTGCTTCTTCTCGGTCGATTCCGGCAAAAGAACGATGTTCTTGCCATCGACCGTGCGATAGGTTTTGACCGTGGCCATGCCGTTAATGACGACCAGCACCCGGTCCCCGTTGTTATAGTGCTTCCAGGTCGAATCCACCAAGATGAAATCCCCGTTCTGAATAGTCTTGCCGTTGACCCGAGCCTTGTTCATGGACGTCCCCGAAACCTGGATAGCGAAAACATTGCGACTATCACGCACGATGCGCTTAGAAACCTTGAGAAAACCCTCGATATACTGATCAGCAAACATCGTGGCTGCTCCGGCATTGGCCATTCCAAAGACGGGGACATCCAAGAAGCTGTCCTTGGTGATCCCCTTCAGCTTGATACCGCGATCTTCTGAGGTACGCTCAATATAGCCCTTCTCTTCCAACTCATTGAGGTAGATGAAAAAACTGCGCAAACTTTTCAACTTTAAGCCCAGAGAGTTAGACACTGACTGGATCTCACGGACCGTCGGCATGGTACCGTTTTCCGAAAAAAACTGCTTGATCGCCTGAAGAACGATGCGCTGTTTTGGGGTAAGAATCTGCATGGAATTTTGTTTCATCGAATTACACTATGAAGTATACAAAATACTCAAAATGGTGTCAACCCCGTGAGAGAAAAAACACTGCAATCGACTGAAGTCGCGCCAGAGACGCAGCGTTCTCTCGCGGGGTCAACAAAAAATCCGCCCAGGGAGAGCGGATTTTCCGGAAACAACAGCCTCCTAACTCTGCAACTCGTAGGTCAGTGTTACCTGCACCTTGGTATTCTGCGTGCCTGGCTCGATGACGGGGGCTGGGGCCGCTTTGTAGGCCGCCGTCTCCGCTACATCCCCACCCATGCCATACTGTGGCATATCGGTATTTTCCACGAAATTCACTAACTTCCCGAGACGGAAACCGGCCGCCGCGGCAGTCGCCACAGCCTTCTTCTTAGCATCAGCAATAGCTTTACCACGAGCGACATCCTTAGCAGCACCGTCATCATCGATGACCAAAATCACTTCGGAGACCATATTGGCCCCATTCCCCACCACGCCGGAGAGGAGGTCTCCTAACTTGGCATTGTCTCGTACCTTGACCAAAAGTGACTGGCTCAGACTATACCCGATGATCACCGGCGCTGGACAACTACTGGCCGTACAGAGAACATTGTTGTAGCGAGGATTGAGACTGTACTGGGTCGTCTTCAGGTCTTCTTTCGCTACCCCTTTGTCCTTCAAGAAAGCATTCACTTTATTCATTTTCTCCGCATTGGCACTCTGCACCTCAGCCACGTTCTTTCCGCCATCAGATAGCACGGTGGCTGAAAAAGTAGCCAAATCGGGCACTGTATCAATATCCCCCGAACCATCTACTGAAAAAGTCCTGGTCGGGTAGCCATTATCAGCAAAGCGCTTGTACTGATAACTCCCCACCACAGCCG
Organism: Candidatus Moraniibacteriota bacterium; assembly: GCA_043785755.1. GTDB lineage: Bacteria > Patescibacteriota > Minisyncoccia > Moranbacterales > UBA1568 > UBA1568. The sequence goes on along the minus strand of JAYVWV010000022.1, from coordinate 31,675 downwards.
AAAACGCCACGAGGAGAAAAGCGACGGTCTTCATCATTTTCATTGTCGATTCCTGCATAAAAACTTTAGCTAGGGATTATAGTGTAGCCAGTATAGCGCATCTTCGAGGACAAAACAAAAGCCAGCTCACCCGAGCTGACTTCGGCGTTTCGTCCCCTTCTACATCGTCTGGGTCGCAGTGCAGGCCCGACAATTCGCCTTGTGTGTTGCTACCTCATAAATGGCAGACAAGCCCACCAAGACATAGACGGCGCGCGAAACCAGCGAATCCATACCACCAAGGAAGCGACTGATATCCCAGCCCAAGACACCCACCAAGAGCCAATTTAACCCCCCAACAATCAAGAGAACGAAGGCCACTTTGTGCAGATTCATAGACTTTGTGTATTACCGATTTTTGATAAGAAAGATGGGTATCGACCACCATGCCAAAGGCATTACCCTGTTGCTTTCATTATACACCCGTTTCTCAACCGTTTCCTTCCACTGTCAAGACAAAAAAATCACTCCCGACCGATCGGTGGGAGCACGAAGGCTTACCCAAGGGCTTTCCGCGCCGCCGCGATGATTTTTAGGCTGTCCGCCGAGTTATAAAACTTGATCTTCTCAATATGAGCCAAGGGTACCCATTCCGGTAGCTCATGGACATAGGCTTTTTCCGCTTCATCGATGCCATCGATAGTAAGCTCGCCCCCGACGACTTCACAGGTAAAGTAGAGGAGGATAGAGTGGAGACACTTCCCCTCTTCCGTCTTGAAGAAAGAATTTTCACAGGAAACTATCTCTCCTACCTTGGCCTCCATGCCGGTCTCCTCGCGCACTTCTCGTACCAGGGCATCACGCAGATCCTCGCCCAGATCGATGCCGCCGCCAGGAAAGTCATAGCCATCCCACTGGCGCGCCAACAAAATCTTGTCATCCCGAATAATCACCCCATAAATCGACGGCCGCATATGAAGCTCGTCCACCGGTACCTCAAACTTGTTGTTATCTTTGTCGTGACAGATGACAGTTTTCGGCTTCTCGGGGGTGGTCATAAATTTTCAGATTACTTCTTGTTCCAGCTGTAGAGAAACTCGGCCCGACAAGGTTTCACCCGGTTTCACCATTTCCGGATCACTGATAAGACCACCTATATTGCGCATCACCGGCTCAATACAAATGAAATCTTTATCAGGCAATGACCAAACCCAAATTTTCTGATACTCTGCCGAAACATCCATGACAAGCGTCCCGAGTCCGGGTATCTCGATTCTCAGGACCGCATCTGGATCATTGACCTTCGGATTCTCGGTACTCACCATTTCCCCATTCGCCCATTTTTCAACATTGTCTTCAATATACTTTCCGCCCGGAAAAGCAAATTTGATATCCTTCTTCTTGTCATTCGACACCCAAAAGTATGGGTGGAGCCCCATGGCAACTGGCATTTCTCTATCGGTCTCCCGGTTTGTCACTTCCTGCACAAGTACGACAGATCCATCATCGCGTAATTCACCCTTCATTCGCAGTTCCAAATCATAGGGAAATACTTGCTTGGTTTCGTCATCTGAAACTAAACGTTCGCTCCACCCCGCCCCTTCCACGCGTTCAGCTGTCCACGCCGATGTTCTGGCGAATCCATGCTGCTTCAAAGCAGGATAGGGACTCCTCTCGCCCTCAAGCGGTCCGGCATTGGGAAAAAGAATAGGGACGCCACCTCTGACATTTACTTTTGGGTCAACAAACGTTTTCGTATCCAGATACAAGGCCTCGACGCCATGTAGCTTCAGCGATGTGATAATGCCTCCCCTTTCTGGGGAAAAGGCCACCTCGTTCCCATTCGGCCCAGAAATAGTTTCCATCTTATAGCCCGGTAGGGGTGGATCTTGTGACGCCGGCATATGTCTTTCGGATATCATAGTTGTACTGAAAGTTAGTTCAAATTAATTATACCAGAGAGGACTGTCATCTTTCTATCGCGGCAAATGACGGTTTTCATAGTACTTATACTGATTTTTTAAAGTCCTCGAAGTTCGTGAAAAAATGAGCAGCGATGCCGGCAGCTTTGGCCACCGCGACATTTTCCTCGTCATCATCCCAGAACGCGACATCCGATGGGTGAGGATTGCCAAGCTCCACCAAAACCTTCTCCCAATACTCCGGGTCGGTCTTCCGCGCCCCCAACTGGTATGAGAAAAACGCCCCATCCAAATCCTGAGCCAGCCCCATACCGTGCATGATATATTCGGCCCGGTTCTTCTCTTGGTCGGTCGCCAGATAGCATTTGACCCCCTGTGCCCGCAGTTCCCTGACCACGGCCAGCACCTCTTCGAAGCGGGTTTTCTCCCCCGCCCACCAATACTGAAACAATTCTGGAAGCGTCTCTTTCCAACCCCACTTTTCGAGCATATTCTGTTCCGCAAAAACCTCGCTCACTTCTCGCTTCCCAACAAGACAATCATTAAATTCGTTCTTGAAAAAAGGCATGATCAAATCCTTAGACACACCAAATTCTTCCGAGTATCGGTCAGAAAAATATTTCTCTCGTGGCACGATCGTCACCCCATCTGCATCGAGTAAGAGTATCTTTTTCATAGTCATGTCGAAAATTAACTTTCCCTTAGTTTGGCAAGAATAGATCCAGGTGTCAACCCAAGCCATCTCATGTACTATACAAGTTTTCTCACGACCGTAAGTAGATTTGTATCGTAGCAAAAGAAAAAACCAGTCTGAGGCATATTTTGTGTCCCGTCCGCATCACATATGCGAAACATTTCTGGCAGGCCGTCATCTCTTTTTCCCAATGAGCATCATAACGAGTTTGACCATTTTGTCTTTGTCCTTGGGGTTACTCTCGGCGATGAGGAGCGTGATAGCGGTCAGTGCTGTCGGCGAAAGTCGTTCCCGATCTAATACTCTGGCCTGATGTAAAAACCAAATAAACGCATAGGCACCCGTCCGCTTGTTGCCATCGACAAAGGGATGATTTTTCACAATAAAGTAGAGGAGATGAGCAGCTTTCCCCTCGATACTCGGATACAAATCCTGTCCGCCCATCGCCTGCATGACATTCCCTACAATTCCCTCGAGCGCTTCTCTATTCCGTTCGGTAGCAAAGAGATCGGTCGCCTCGCCTTTTCGTATCAACTCCCCTTTCAAGACACTGACGCTCTCAGCCAACTTCGCCCCCGTCAAAGCCACCTTTTTCTTGGTTGGCTTCCTCAGGTCGAGAGACTCTTTGTCGTAGGCATCGAGTGACATCCAGGTATCGGAAAACACCCGGACCAACTCTAAGGTGCTGCCGGTATCACTCTGCATACTGGCAGGCAACAGTGCCCGGACATCGGCTACGGCCTCCATAAAGACGTCATAATTCTGCCCAATGCGCGACCGATTGATGGTATAGCCATCTACCAGATACTTACGCAGTATTCCCGTAGCCCACCTTCTGAAAAGAATAGCTCGCGAAGAGTTTGTTCTGTACCCCACTGCCAAAATCAGATCTAGCGAGTAAAAAGCGGCTGGTTTATCCGAATTTGCAATGTGCATTTTTTGCACATTGCTTTTTTGGTCAATTTCCTGCGACTTGAGGATATTATTGATATGCTTTGTGACAACCGACCTCTCAACACCAAAGATTTTACTTATCTGCGCCTGGGTCGCCCAGAGCGTTTCTTTACTAAAATCACCCTTTAGCTCAATCGCCCCGGACTTGGCCTGATAGATTACTGCGCCCCTTTGTATTGTTTTCTTTGGCATAGCTTTGGTCTAATGTTTACTCTATATACACTACTTGTTATACAACACAATACATAATTACGTCAAAAAATTATGCACACACTATACCACCAGCCTCGACGTCTAGGCGGGCGACCGTTAGGTGCTGTGTGCGCAAAGAAATACAAAAAACCCGTCCGCCAGCTGGCGAAGCGGATTCTGTGTCCCGCCCCAAGCAGGCAAGCTTACACGGCTACCAAAGGAAATTCCCTGACTGCCTTGACAGACTGTGAATATAGTGTACACTATATTTATTAGTGGCTTCGGCCTCCGAGGACTCACCAGCAATGGTGGGTCCGATTTTTTTAGAAAAGATTTTTCAAGCGCTTGAGCACTTCGGCAAAGCCCTCCTCCGAAATCACTCCCACCTTTCGCAAGACCCGCTTGGAACTCCATAGCCTTAACTGCGAAAAATTAGCATACGATACCCCTTTCGAATGTTCGGCTTTTACAATATAAGGATTTTCTTTTGCTTTGGGTGTTAGAGGGATTCCCCAGAACATGAGCCCATTGAACTTCATTATTAGGAGCACTGGTCGTTTGAAATCATCATGTTTTCCATCGATTTCAACGCCGATATTCACCCCAATGGCACACCACCACACCTCGCGCTCATGCAAGAAGAGATCTCGGTCTATTGATTTTCCGTCGGTCTGTTTCTTCTTCTCATTCCACCGATCAAAATCCTTACTATATTCCTTCATATCTTTATATGTTTACTATACTTACATATACTATAATACTAGAGAGAATCATTGTCAAAATAAAAAAGCCAGCTCCCATAAGAAAACTGACCAAACGTTCATTGACGCTTATAAAACTACCAGGCGCCCATTGACTCGGTACGTGGCCCATGATAGGGATCGGGACAAAGATTGGGTCGAGGAGAACCATCGGGATTTCGCCATCCTTCCCGTACTGCCCTGTTCAGTGCTTCGCGCTTCTGGTAGAAATCGTGGCGCGCCTGTCTCGTTGGATAAGTACGAAAGAACTCTGTGGACTGTTGCCAACCTCTCGACTCAGACACTGGCCAGCTTCGATTGGGCACCTTAACTTTCGGCATCACATACTCCTGCATGAAGAAACAAAAACGAGCCCCCGGTGGAGAGCTCGTCATTAATTTCTTGAAGAAGAAAAGCAAAAACCAGCCCTCAAAATGAGCTCAATCCATGCCAATGACGATATTGCTTTCGCATACTCTGATACTTCATACTAATATATTCTTGTCTCTCAGTATTGCACAAATTGGACAAAAAGTCAAACAAAAAACCCGCCTTGTGAGCAGGTTCCGCGTCCCGCCCACAACGCTTGCCATACAAGGCGGGTAAACTTTATTCTGGGCTAGTGTGTGTTAAACCAGTATTTTTATTGTACGATAAGTTATTTCTGAAGGTACATCGGACTGAGCCCGCTCTCGATCGCAATCTCTTGTATTTTTGAATCAGTCGTCCATTCTTTAGGCCCAAACTGATAGTTCAGATGATTTTTCTGAACAGCGGCGATGTAGAGCTCCCTACTCTTTCTTGCCTCACCAGTACAGCTCGCCCAAAAATACTGCGCAGCATTCCTATTAGGTAAGGATTTGAGAAGTTTTGCCATAAACTCCGCGTTACTACTCAGCGATTCACCGATCTCCCTGCTTCTGTAGTCCAAAGCAAGCTGGCCAGCCTCCGCTAAAAGCATCACTGTCTTCGGGTCGCTCATGGCAGCAGCTTTGTATTTTCTTACTTCGCTGCTTTCGTACTTATTTTGTTCAGACCAAACGGATGATTTATTTTCAAATTCAATGACCCTATTCCCTCCTGTGACATTATCCAGCAGCCGATTTCTTTCATCATTCAATGCTTGCTGTTCGTCCCACAACTGCTTCGCTTCTGGAGTCCCGTACTGAGCAGAATTTATTGCCTCCTGATTCTCGTCCATCGCTTTCATTACTTTCACTAATTCACCTGCTGCCTGGCGCATAGTGTTTCCGTACTTCTCAAACATCGGAGTTCTTGGCGCTTCAAGCCTTTCCTCGATTGGCTCTTGGTTCGAAATAGTACTTCCTTCAACAGCCTCTGCCTGAGGTGCCTCTCCACTCTTAATCTGGGCAAGAAGAGCTTCTGCCCTAGCAGCGTCAGCAGCCTCGGCAGCAGCTTTCTCTTCGGCATGTCTTGCTGCCTCTTGCCTCGCCTGTTCGACTTGAGCTGCTTCTGCTATGGCAGCATTGCGACCTTCCTCCATACCAAGTGCTTCTTCATGGTCGGCTTCCACAATCGTTTCTTTTTCTCCGGAGAGCTCTTGACGCTTAGCAACCAAAGCCTGCAATTCTTCCAATGACAAATCACCCACTTGAGTTTTCTTTATCTCTTCCAGACTCGTTTCTGCCTTCTCAAAATCATCCTTCCGTGAACCCGTTGTTTGGTCTTCAAAATTCGGCATAATAAAACCTTAGAGATTAGATTCTTCTATTGTACCCCCCCCCGAAGGTCGCTGTCAAAATACAAAAAACCCGCCTTGTGAGCGGGTTCCGTGTCCTCCTAAGCAGATAAACTTATACCTCAGGAATGTCACGAGGTAAAAGATCGAGGGCTTTTCGCATCATAGCACCAAAACTCTGGATCGCTTCCTGACACTCTGCAAGAGTTTTCTCCTTAAAGAGAGGTTCCGAATCTTGAGGGAAAACCAGAAAATCGTCCTCCAATATCTTTATGAGTTCGTCCCCATTCTGAGGCTGCTTCGTCTGAAGAGCCTCTTGAGCCTCTATAATAACAGAAGAGCGATTCCCCATCTCTCGAGCAGAGGAAAGGCCACTCGCCATGAGGAGAGTATCCCATTTTTTTATCACCAAATCCATTTGACTATCAAAAAATGCTTTGAAGTCCTCCTGTGCGCCAAAAGCATCCTGTTCCTTCGTTATGGAATAATAATTATTTTGATAAAATTCCTTACCATATGTTTGCTCCAATTTTTCATCCAATTGAAACCACGAAGCATCCTCTCTGAATGCACCATTACTCGCTTCTCCTTCTCCTCTTTGATTGGTAAGTTTTTTCTGATGAGCGTGAGCCATCTCATGAGACATATTAGATGCCATTTCAGCGAAGCTTGATAGCATAACTTCCGGCCTGTAAACAAAAACAATCCCTCCCTCCGCTGACTCAACAAAAGCGGCAGTGGTCTCTCTCATATCCTCAGGTTGTTGGGTGGAAATAATGACTTTAGGAGCCCGATCGAGTCTATAAGCAACAGCCAACAAATCGGCCACTTTCTGGCAAAGAGAAAGTTTTCTTTCCTGCGAATAACTACCCCAATTATACCGAAACTCAAGTAGTTCTTTCTGCTCAAAGCCCTCCATTACCGCCCCATGGGCTTCTCGGTGGAGTTGCTTGAGTTCGCCACTTGGTTGATACCCTTCTAAGAGACGCTGAGAGGCGCTATCAAGTGTTTCCGTTCGCTTCGCATCCGGGACAAACCGATCAAATTCCCCCAATTGAGCCAGCATTGCTCTCTTTTTTTCGGGTGGGAGTGCCCGTAACTGTTCTTCTGACAGAGCAACAATTTCTCGAGAGATCTCCTCAATCTGAATATTAAGAAACTGCCCCTGTTCATAGTGCTGATCATATATCTCCTGTGGAGAAAGATACGTCTCACGAGCAGCCGCGCCATAAATCTCTTGCCTCGCTTCTTCCGAGAGCGGTACACCAATTGATGCCTCGAGTCGCTCAACGCGCTGCCTCACCTCTTCGGCTATTTTCTGATCAGTGATCACAGCGTCCTGTTCCCGTAGCTCATCAACCGTAACTGACTCTCCCCGCTGACCCCAACGAGACACCTCTTCTGCTCGCGCTCCGAGACCCTCTTCATACCGGACCACTTCTTTCCGCACAAACCCCCCGGACACATCTCGAAAATTTCCCTGTAGTTTTTCAGGAAGATCCGTGGTTGTTTTATACTTTGGATCGACTGGGTTGAATTTTTCAAACGCCATAAGGCTCATATGGGCACACGGCTTATTTTGTCTTTTCAGTATACCAGAGATTTCCCCGTCAAATACAAAAAACCCGCCTTGTGAGCGGGTTCCCTATCCTCCTAGGCAGATAACTTTATCCTAGGATAGCGTCCGTAGAACCATTGACAAAACTCGTAAAATGGGTATACTACATATACAAACGGCTTCCTTAATTCACCCCTCAATGAGGACACCTGATGAAATCAAAGATTATCTTTTCCTAACAATACACCATTACCCGAGGATTTTCCTCGGTTTTTCATTGATCAATGTCACAGCAGAGTTTATCTCCTTTTGACTGACTTCTCTGAAGTCAGTCCCCTTGGGAAAGTATCTCCGAAGCATCTTGTTCCCATTCTCCACTCCTCCCTTCTGCCAGGAGGAGTAGGGATCACAGAAGAAGGTGGGGATACCAAGAAAGGCATGCTTTTTGTTCTCAATCCCGTTGTCAAAGGTGATACTTTTCAGATTGAGGAGTTTCATCATACCATGTATTTTTCTGATGTTTTCCGTTGGTGACATCGAATGAATCTTTCTCACCATGAGGAGACGACTCTTTCGTTCTGAGAGCACAGAAAGCCCTCCTTTTCCGCCTCTTCGTGAGACTACGGTATCTCCTTCAAAGTGACCATATCTGGTACGATGAGTAGCTCCAAGAAAACGTTTGTCTAAGCCTACTCTATCAGGAATCATCACTCGTTCTGTTTTCTTACCTTTTCTCGGTTTCTTCCGATATCTCTCAGAGTACAGATACTGACAATACTGCTGTCCTCTCCCACTGTACAGCCATTCATAGATGGTTGTTTTTGAGGCGTAGAAGGGAGTCTTTTTCTGTCTCATGCTTCCAGCTACCTCATCAGGATTCCAGTGCAGGGTGAGCTTTTCGATGATGAAGTCTCGTAAGGCATCGTTCTCTTCTATCTTCTGCCTCAGGTACTTGCTCATTCTCTTCCGAACTCTCGCTTTGGCATCGGCTTTCAGAGGGTCATACACACCATTGGTACTGTTCTCTCGTATTTCATACGAGATGGCATTGGGACTCCGTCCCAGGGCTCTTCCTATCTTTCGTAGGGAGTACCCCTTCTCAAGGAGGATAGCTATCTCCAGACGCTCTACTCGCTGCAATTTTGATTTCTTTTTCATACTGACACTCTCCAACAGAGTGTCCTAATTCAGAACGGAATGAACGGTGTCGGCCTTGGGGGACGGGATGGACTGAACAATACGAAATATACCTTCAGTATTTGCACAGTCTGTTTCTCTCATTTTTCCATCAGGAGCAAGCAATTTCAACTGTCGACAATCTGTCGACAGTTGAAACCCATCTTCTTCTTTGACACGAATCTTCATTTTGAACCAATAATCACGAGCGTTAACGCTTTCAGTTAACGCTTCTACAACATCAATAACTGAAAACCACCACTCATTTTCATGGATGGTCTTACGAATTTCTTTGCCCCTGAAAATTGCCAAGCTCTTAGTTGTATCTATCTCTTGTTTCATATGACTCTACTTTAATGTTTCCTCTATATACACTATATAGTGTACAACATCATATCCAATTGCGCCAAAAAGAAATGCACACACACAGTAACGGTCGTGACATACTGTGTGCATGATGAAAAACAAAAAACCCGCCTTGTGAGCGGGTTCCGTGTCTTACACGGCTACCAGAGGAAATTCCTTTATCCTGGGATAGCGTGCGTCAAAGCCTGACTAATACTGACGAAATTCCCTCCTACCGTGAGGCAGGTTTCGCAGGGAAGTGCTCAGTGAAGAGCGCTCCATCAAGTATGCTGTATTAAAACAATAATCAAAACCTTTTGTGGTTAGTTCTGTACAGAGTTCTCTAAGATATATGTTTTCACTGCTAGCTCTGCTCTCGTCGAAACGTCGGCAGAGAATGGTGCAGTGAACGACCATATGGTTGTGATTCTAATCATAGATCAGAATTCGTACACCTTACTCCCTAGAAAGGAGGTGATTCATCCACAGCTTCCGCTACGGATGCCTTGTTACGACTTCACCCTTATTACCAACCCTACCGTCGTCCCCGATTTAACCCGGGGCCTTCTGGTATTGCCGGCTCTCTTGGTGTGACGGGCGGTGAGTACAAGATCCGAGAACGCATTCACCGTTGCGTGGCTGATCAACGATTACTAGTGATTCCAGCTTCATGAAGGCGAGTTGCAGCCTTCAATCCGAACTGAGACCAGATTTTTGGGATTGGCTCCATCTTGCGATTTGGCGACCCTTTATTCTGGCCATTGTAGCACGTGTGTCGCCCAAGGTGTCAAAGGGCCATGCTGATTTGACGTCATCCCCGCCTTCCTCCCTCTCACTTGTGCGCAATACAATGTGTATTGTATCCAAATGAGAGGGCAGTCTGAAGTGACATGTATAACACTTCACAGGGGTTGCGCTCGTTTCCCGACTGAACGGAACATCTTACGACACGAGCTGACGACAACCATGCAGCACCTGGTCTAGCGGCCTCGAAGGACTTCCCATTTCTGGGCTCTCCAGCTAGATTTCAAACCTTGGTGAGGTGCCTCGCTTACCGTCGAATTAAACCACATGCTCCACCACTTGTGCGGATCCCCGTCTATTCCTTTGAGTTTTAAGCTTGCGCTCGTACTTCCCAGGCGGCATACTTAACGCGTTAGCTACGGCACAGAAAGGGTCGATTCTCCCTGCACCTAGTATGCATCGTTTAGGGCGTGGACTACTGGGGTATCTAATCCCATTCGCTACCCACGCTTTCGTAGCTCAGCGTCAGAAGTGCGCCAATCAGTTGCCTTCGCCTTGGGTGTTCTTTATGATATCAACGCATTTCACTACTACACCATAAATTCCACTGATCTCTCACACTCTCAAGCTATGCCGTTTCGAATGCCTTTTCGGGGTTGAGCCCCGAGCTTTGACATCCGACTAACAAAGCCGCCTACCTACGCTTTACGCCCAATAAATCCGGATAACGCTTGAGGTCTCTGTATTACCGCTACTGCTGGCACAGAGTTAGTAACCTCTTATTCTTCAGGTACTCTCATCGAAATTGCTCCCTGAAAAAAGCGGTTTACAATCCTAAGACCTTCATCCCGCACGCGGCGTCGCTCCATCAGACTTTCGTCCATTGTGGAATATTCTCGACTGCAGCCACCCGTAGGTGTTTGGACAGTGTCTCAGTTCCAATGTTGGGGGCCATACTCTCATACCCCCTACCCGTCATAGCCTTGGTGAGCTATTACCTCACCAACAAGCTGATAGGACACAGGCTCCTCTTGAAGCGATAAATCTTTATTCCGTAGAACATATCGTGTATTAGCTCGGATTTCTCCGAATTATCCACGACTTCAAGGTAGATTCCTATGTTATCTGAACCCGTTTGCCATGGCCACATCATGCTTCGCACAATGTGTCTCAACAGGGCCTCTGTTAGAACATCATACAGAGTATGATGTGGCCATTCGACTTGCATGCCTTATCCACGCCGCCAGCGTTCATCCTGAGCCAGGATCAAACTCTCAATATAAGTATGTGAATCGTCTGATTGCTCAGACCTCCCGCGCTCTACTTCACGCGCGGAAATTTTCAGATTCGTGTTCGGTTCGCTTGGAAATTGGAATAAATTCCGCTTTCTTCGCTTGCCTTAGAATAGAGTTCTCCGTAAGAACTAACCACAAAAAATTGTGATTATCCCGCCTACAATACTTCGTATAGTATTGCGGGCAGGGTTTATTGTTTTATCCAGAACTTTGCGTGCGCAAAATTTCTGGACGGCTCTCAATTGTTAAAGAAATTTCACCCTGTTCAAGAAAAACAGATAGAAACAAAAGCAATCCCGTTACCTCAAAGGCTTCTAGATTGCTTACCTAGTATAGCAGGCTTTTTAGACGTGTCAAGGGCGTGGCCAGCCTTAGGATATCATTCCTGTGCTACCGCTCAGATATCGACGTTTTCCCCTCAAAAAAGCCACCAATCGACATTGACAGAAAGACCGTGGTATTGTAGAATAGCCAATTCAAACGACCGTCGTTTGGATATGCAAAGGAGGGTTCTTTTCATGAACACGCTCGGTTTTTCCGGACAACGTCTACGTTCCTTGGTCGCAGCAACCATCCTGGCGACTGCCATCATCAAAGAGGTCTTACTAAAGGAGGCACTCAGCTTTCTCTGGCGGCAACTGCGCTTCTTGTTGAGGGCCGTCATGTGGTCAGCTATGCTCGTGGCCATGTGCCTCGCGATTGGGCTTTGGCTCTCATGGCTAGCCCAGCAACATGGGCAGGATCCGGTGATTGGACGACATGCGGCCGTCATTCTCATGCTGGTTGGCTATGCGGTCATCGTCGTCAACATGTCTGTGCGCAGATTCGCAGACAAGAATACCATGGGCTGGGAGTTGCTCTTTCTCACGCCCATTATAGCCGTCCTAGTGATGGTCTCTCGAGAGTGGCGCATCCCCTCCTTCGTCCTGTGGTGGTGGGGGGTGACGGCCATGGCCATCTGGACTTTACTCAACGTCCCCAAGACGCCCCGGTCGAAATGGTTCCTGTCAAACACCGAGGAGTTCGCGGGCGAGGAATGACAGCCTGGCCCTGTCGCACAGGAGCATCACCCAGCCGCGCGCCAGAACATCTGCGCCGCGGCTTTTTTCTCTCTTGTCCCCTACTTCAAACGATTGTTGATGAAAAGAAGGAGAAGAAGCGGAACAGTCATCCAGAATATCAGGGCGACGGGCGAAGCGAAGTAGCCGTAAGACGTGGTAGAAATAAAGGAGAGAGCTAAGGGCTGAGGAACAAAGGACAGGGTGGCGCTGAAAAGCATGCCCGTCACCAACATACTCATAATCAACAGACGCCAGAAAAAGTCTGTCCCGGCACTCGTGATGTGGACATCAAAGAGCCGACTGTCGATAACACTGAGAACGATGAGTAGCCCAAGAAAAATAATCGCCCGAGCATAGGGGGAAAACGCGAGCAATTCCTTGGGCAGGATGCTGATCAGAGCCACGGTGATATAGATATCGATCAGGATATTGACCAGCTTCCACCGCCCAAAAATAAAACCAAGCGCGATGCTAAGTCCAATAAAAACAAAGAGGAGCGAGAAGTCACCAGCTACATTCTTGGGAATCGAGAGCGAAGCAAGCAGATTTGTGAGGAAAGGCATAAAAACATCGGTCAAAAGTCGCCACAAAAACTGCTTATCAATACTCCCAAGTATACTGCCCGCAGAATGGCCTTGTCAAAGGAGAATTCTCGCTATCTTAAAGAGGCCTTAAGCTCATTTTCCCGGCTCTGCCCTTTTGGGGTATACTTGGAACAGACTTTCAAACTCCCTATGGCCGCCATCCACCGCTACCGCACCGTTCTCTTCCTCCTCTTCGTGGGCGTTTTCTTTGTGACCGCCTCGTCAGTCGTCTTTTATGCCTTCGGCTACCGCTTCAGCTTCGAACGCGGAATTTTCATCTATACAGGCTCACTTTCCCTCAAAACCAATGTCCAGACGGTCAACATCAAGATCGACGGCACCGCCATCCCCGAGAAGCGCCTGGGCCTCCTCAATAACTCCATCCACCTGACTGGTCTCAATCCAGGCGAACACTTAGTCGAAGTGAGTGCCCCAGGCTACCAGCCCTGGAGCAAGAAAACAGTCATTCAAAGCGGCCTGGCCACTGAATTCTGGAGCATCTTCCTGGTCCGGGACACCTATGAGCAGGTGCCAGTCCCGGGTACAGATACGGTAATCAAAATGTTTCCCGCTCCCAACGGACTGTTTGCCACTGTCAAAAAAAATGGTAACCGCTACGCTGTCGACGTCCTCGACACCAAGGCTGACACCGACAATGAGGTTTTCAGTACAACAGATGCTCTCTTTCTCCCCACCTTCAAGACCAACATCGAATGGTCGCCAGAGAGCCACAAACTGATCATTCCCCTTATCAAGAATGACCAGCCCATCTATGCTGTCGTCACCATCAAAACGAAAGAGGTTTTTTACCTCAATGACGCTGTCCATATCGCTACACCACTCCAGGCACCGCGCTGGGACGCTACCACCAAAGATCATCTTTTTTTCCTCAACCAAGATGTGCTCTATCGCTTCGATACCAGTAGTCCCGAAACGGCCACGGAAGTCATCACTGATCACGTCACCGCCTACGATATCTCAGGCAAGAACCTCTACTACTTAAACGATCAAAACGGCGTCGTGTACCAGATGAACGGGAATGACACGAACGGAACACCGCGCCAGATCACTTCCCTACCGATTATACTCGATCTCGGTCATCCCTACTCACTCATCGCCTACAATGAAACCCGTGTCTCGGTCATTGATGAAAAAAGTGGGGCGCTCTTTGTCTACAATGGACTGTTGAGCGAAAATGTCTTGAAGGAACTAGAGCAAGGCGTCCAGGGCATTCAGTACTCCGACGACGGCAAAAAACTCCTCTTTTTTACGGATAACGAAGTGTCCGTCTACTTCAATGAAGCCTGGCAAACCCAGCCCATACGCGCTCAGGACAGCGTCATCCAAATCGCCCGCTTCTCCACGCCCATCAAAAATGTCCAGTGGGCCAAAGACTATGAACACGTTATTTTTTCCTTAGACAAGAGTATCAAGATGGTCGAACTCGACAGTCGCGACCGGCGTGCCCTCGCTGACCTAATGACGCTTAATGTTCCCCCACTCCAGGTCCTGCCTCGCCTCTCAACGGATACCCTGTACATCGTCCGCGGCTCTTCTTCTGACACCAATACTGTCGTCAGTATCGCCCTTCTCCAATACACCTCATTTTTTGGCCTATAGAAGCCATTATTCGAATCTCCGGGTCAATCCCGCGAATGACAAGGAAAATTATTTCCAAAAAAGGACGGGGAAATCGTACACAACACTCGAATTTCTGACAGACAGATATATTGTCGTCATTTTTTTGAGCGAGGAAAATCAGTCAAACAAAAAAACTGACAGAAGCATTACTGCTCTGTCAGCTTTTTGTTTCCTGCTTCTGTTATGCTGGAGGCATCGTCACCCCGTCTACGGGGCCACTTCCTTGTAGTTGTAGTCGCAGGCGCGGGTACCGCCGCACACTTCATCTTGCTGACAACTGTTGTTGACATGATAGGACGTTCCGATACATGTGGTCGCTTCGGCGACAGGGCAATTGGACGAACACACTTCCTCGACTCTAAAATTAATGGTAAGAGTAAGGCTGTTATACGTAGCCGCGACTGTTTCTGTCCCTATATCTTTCCCGCTTGGCGCAGTGTTAATGTTCCCCGTAGCCCCTCTCCCACTCGGCCCGTTAGCACTCAGTGTGATGACAGCTGCATTGGGATTACCAGCAGACTCAACAAATGTCATCGCTCCTGTCACGGGAGTTCCCAAACAGTCGTTCGTGTTATCATAATATGTTTGGATAGACACTGTCGCGCCATTACTCATCGTGAATCCCTTTGGAGCATCCCCCTGAATCATAAATGGTACGCCATCAACACAGAGCTGGAGAAAATCATTCGGCAGGATCTTGGCGGAGGAAAAATCAATCCACCCGAGCTCGTCGGAATAGGCATAGCCGCTCATGTCACGACCGCTCAAGGTCACTCCGTAAGAGACGGCGTCACTCCCATCCGATCCGAGCTTGAGCCAACCATTCCACCCCGCCCCGCCATCACGGATCGAGAGAATACGCCCCCAACCAGCCAGACTGTTGACCGCGCGCCGGGCACTACAGGTCCCGCTCGGGCAACCAGCCATATCGCCGGGCTCGAAAGAAATCCAACCGTAGTTCTCGCTCCAAGCATAGCCACTGAGATCGCCACTGACTTCCGGCACATTGACGCCATAATCGATGATGGCTCCAGGAGGACAGCCCGGATGCGTCACTTGTTCTGCTCCCGTCACGGTACCATTGCCATCAGTATCACAGTCACGGCTGTTGAGACTGATCCACCCGAGGGTGGTTGTCCCGCCCCCGGTCGCGTCCATCCCGCCCCAAATCCAACCAATCGTATTCTGAGTGAAACTGGCCCGGATACCAAAAACCAGCACCAGGAACCCGGCGCCAAAGAACAAAACAAATAAGGGAATCGTGTGTTTCTTCACATCAGTAGCAAAATACACTTTTTTAAAATGAAACTGCTCAAAAATCTTCGAGGTATCAAGAGAAAATGTTTATGGAATGGTATACAGACCCGATAAACTCCCAATTCTGTTCCAAAACGAAATAAACTCCGCCCACGACCGCAGTGGAGCCAGATAACTTAACGACCCCCTGTTACCGAAGCAATAGTTCCCGAATGCCGAGGCTCGATAGCTGCCCCCAGGTTGAATCCTCGGTTCGGGAGAGGATCCATTATTCGTTACAATATTGGTAATCGCTCTACCGGCCGTATGATCATACCCTCCCGATTCGCAGGACGCAGGGATGATCTCACCCCCCAGAGCACCGCTCGGCGACAGGGAAGAAAAAGATACTTCTACCGACGGCTCCGCCCGATGCAAAGCACTCGACTGACGAACGGAGAGGAGCCCAGCAGAGACAACTAGCACTAAAAGAAGGCCCGCAAGAAGAATATTTCCGCCGACACTATTCCTCCCAGGTATGACTGATGTCATCTTCAGTGTCTTTTTCATAGTTTTCCTCGCGAGATATTATACAAGATATATTATACCACAAAAATCACTACTGCTCTTTCGCAGCAAGGAGCGCCAGGTTCCTCCGTATCGAATCCTGCATAGCGGTCAACCCCTCTCCATAAATCTCTGGGTCGTTACCAGGGTATGACCATCCCCACTGCTCCGGCGTGGCGTTAAGAGACAGGGCGAGTGCCCGCTTGAAAGATTCTTTCGCCTCATCCTTGCGCCCAAGGTTGAGGAGCGCCACCCCCTGTGAATTGAAGAGCCACATATTGTCTGGTGTGGTACGAAGTCCTTCTTCCGTCGTCGCCAGAGCCTGGGTATAATCGCCCATCTGAAAATAGATCCAGGCCAAATCGTTGTGAGCCGCCCAACTCTCCGGCTTGAACACCAAAAACTCCCGAAAGTCTGCTACTGCCAAATCGAACACTCGCGTATATCCATAAATCAGCCCACGCACATAGTGGGAGCGCTTGAAGTCCGGGTACAATGTAATCTCCTTGTTGATTTCCTCCAAAGCCGAAAAAAAACGCCCCTCGATGAAATACACCCGAGCCAACTGGTAGTGAGCGCTCGGAAGTGTATCATCAAGAGCCGTGGCACGCAGGAAGTATTGCTCGGCCTTCGGAAGATCATACGCCCTGCTCTCACCGAAGGAGGCGTTGCCGATAGCGAAATACAATGAGGCATCGGCCGGATTGAGCGCTGTCGCGACCGTGGCCCCGTGAAATACATCCCACACGAGCCAGCCGAGCGCTGGCCGTTCTGCGTAGCCCCCCAGGAGAACAACGCCTACCAAAGATATGAATCCACTTGTCCACCAGAAGCGCTTGCCGTGTTTCATACTTTCCGTACACCCATGTTACAAAGACTAGTATTCCTGCACCTTGACACTGAGGGCCGCTATCGTGGATGCAGCCGGGTCTTGGTCAATCACCACCGCCACCCGCTTCCCGACCACCAGGGCACTCCTATTTGATTTTTTCATTTCAGCCATCTGAGGCGTGGGCAAGGAAATATCATGCTTGGCCCGATAGGCCGCGTGTTCTTTTTCAAAAACACCTTGGTCTTTCAGTATCATCTCATACACCTTGGTACCGTCAGACAAGAGAACGGTCTTTTCATCTTTCGTGACCATGCCATCCTGATACAGAAAAATGATCATTTTATTCTGAGAAACACTCTTAATCTCTCCCGACACCTCCCTCGAGAACGGTTGACTCTGAGGCTGTGGGGTAGTCTGAGGGGGTAGGCCTACGGCCGGCCCAGGGAGGGGCACGGGGGGAGATTTCGGAACAGCGGCGGGAATACCGAAAGGCGGGGAAGTGTGGGCGATTTTCGCGCTTTTCCCGGGCACCGGAGCAGGAGTAGGCGTCTCGGGGGTCGGCAAGATACCCGTCCCAGACTGACCTGACAATGGTGACGCCGGGTTCGCTGGCAGGTTAGATGGCACATTGGAGAGCCAATTGGACGGCAAATCGGATGGATGGCCCGAAAAAGATTGCTTTTCTTCCAGCACCACGACTCCTCGGGTCACGGTCACGACCCCGACCAGCAACGTCGTCACCGCCAAAAGGGCGACAATAAACTTCTCGGTCATCACGCGATACTGTTTAGACGGCTATTTATTGCTTCGCAAGAGCTCCACTTCGCTTTGTAATTGTTCGATGGCCTTTTGCTGGGTGGCGATGGTGGCCGCTTGTTCGAGGGCACGCTCTTCGGCTACGTCACTCCGTGCCAGCACACTCTCTACCTTCTGATTGAGGCTTTTGATAGCCTCAATGATGGGGCCGACCAGGTTGCCGTACTCCACAGACTTGAGGCCGGTTTTTTCATCGGTTGCGACCAGCTCTGGGTACACTTTCTCGACTTCCTGAGCGATGACACCGACGCTCAGGGTATCATCGCTCTTCCAGTTGAAGCGGACACCCCGAAGGGCTAGGATGTCGTCGAGAGCGTTCGGGATGGTCACGATATTCTTCTTGAGGGTCTCATCGGAATTATAGTAGAAAGCACTGGCATAGAGAGTGTTGAGGTAAGAAGTCTGATTCGGGTCGAGATAGTAGCCCGGATCATCCGTATCGGCGATATACGAGAGAGAGGAAGCATAATTGGTCCAAAAACCATTGCCAATGGCCGCCGTCGTCGTGCCGCTGGTCATCACCAACAGCTGATGACCGAGACCAGGTTTGGACTGTCCGCCCGCATTACTATGGGTCCAGGCTAGGCCATAGAGGTTACCAGTACCAGAGCCATCCGCTGGTAGCTTGTAGGAATCACTCATAGCAAAGATTCCCTGATAACGATAGGAATCATACACCCCCACCAAGCCATAGCCATAGTTCCAATCGGTATAGACATTGCCAGTACTCCGAAGGAAACTGGCAGTGACGCCTCCGGCGGCATTAATATTCCCGGTGTTCACCATATTGCCCGCCTCGTCCCAACGCGTCAGCCAGCCAGAGGCGCCACCGAGAAATCCAATATAATTACTATCGGCATGGATGTATTTGACGCCATTCGGTGATTGGTCATCCGCCATGTAAATATATGAGTATGCCCCACCGGCGTTACTGACTTTCAAACCGTTGTTGGCTGTCGTAAAGCCATCGACAAAAAGATTGGCAGCACCACCCCAGGCACCCGAAACATAGGTAGTGCCACCTCTGGCGAGGAGGTAGATATTCTCCGTCGAGGCAATATGCATACGACCAGCGTTGTCAATGACTGCGCCACTATTCATCGTTCCGCCAGCCAAGGAAAGGTAGGACCCGGTAGGATCAGCTGGCCAGGCCGTCTTACAAGTACCCCTGATACACAGTGTATCGAGATTGCTAACACTGCTTGGGTCGAGATAGTAGCCCGGATTATCAATATCACGCTCCGGACCATTATAGCCGTAAGCACGGTAGAAGATGTAGGCATTGGACCAGTCGTTGAGGTCGAGTCTATAGCCGTTATTCTGTTCATCAAAAAGAACACCCCACAGATTGGTCGGACCGCGCAGGTAGTTCCAACCATTGACGTATGGAAACCAAGTTTCATGACCGTACCCAGCGAAGAGAACCGACCCATCCGTATGCACATTATTAAGGTAAGAAGTCCCATTCGGGTCGACAGAGTAGCGCGGATCGTTGTAATCAGTGAAGGTCGACGCCACCATCCCCCCGGCCCAAAGGTATCCAATGTAAGCCCCGGCAGTCGAGAAATATATGTATGTTCCGTTCGTTTTCAGGGTAGGGTACAGTCCATCGGCATAGCCTGGCAAATCCCCTGTGAGTCCCAAGGTTCCTTGGGATGGCTGATTATTAATCACGTTGCCGTTCGCAGTGAAAGTACCGGACGCGGTTACATTCGCCCCGCTCGCCGAAAGCGGTGAATCACCCAGAGCCGTGGTACCGGTCCACAGAGGGATCCTGTTGATCGTCCCGCTACCGGTCACATTGCCCGCTGGCCAGGCACTCAAACATCCATTACTGAGACAGAGACTGCTTGGAGTCAGGATGCCACGCACGATGACATTATTTGTATTCTCTCCCAATAACATCGACCGACCATCATTGGCGTGAGCGTACCAGTAGTCAGCTTCCAGGACGTAAACAGACGCATCCCAGCGCTGAGCAACTTGTCCCTGGGACTGTGTCCAAATAGTGTTCGGGTAGATAGCATTCAATCGACTGCCACCATTCGGGTCGACATAGTAATGCCAATCATTTCCATCACTGAACACTGAGGCGTAGATAGGTTTATTGGCTACACTCAACCCACCACCAGGCTGACCAACTCTTACTTCAGCACCATTATAGTAAGCGAGTTCAAGGGGGTCAGAAGCACTCCCAGAATCTACCGTATCAACTGAAATTGAGTTTTTGTTGCCTAGTACTCCTATCCCGTAGGCGGTTCCACCATTGAAACCGATAGTGGCTCCAGCATTCATCGTTCCGCCAGCCAAGGGGAGATAGACCCCGGTAGGATCAGCTGGCATCGCTGACAGACACGTACCACCCAAACACAGGCGATTCAGGATGGTATCACCACTGGGGTCGACTTTGTATCTTGGATCATCGACATCGACTTCTCCACCGGCAGCATATCCGCCATAGCGCTTGACGATGTACATGTTGGAAGTGCCGCTCGGAACGATGAAGTACCCAGAATTGTTCTCGTCAACCAGTCTCCCCTTAAAATACGTATCTCCACGCAAATAATTGTAATAATTTATGCCGTCTGGGGTGTAGCGCAAGTAAGAAGGCTGCCCGCCTCCATTGGCTACGAGATAAGAACTACTCGCAATACTCCCATTTACCGTAGAAATACTCCCGGCATTGGTCATATTCCCGTTAGTGTCCCAATAAGACAGCCAGCTTCCACCTCCATTCACGAAACCGATGAGGTTCGAGTTAGCATAAATGGACTTGGTACCACCCGATGATCCGGCATTAACCATATAGATACGGGACCACGATCCACCACCATCACTCACAAGTAAGCTCCCGTTAGCACTCGTCAGGCCATTAACAGTAAGATTGCCGGACGCGGTGACAGTGGTCCCGCTCGCCGAAAGCGGTGAATCACCCAGAGCCGTGGTACCGGTCCACAGAGGGATCCTGTTGATCGTCCCGCTGCCAGTCACATTGCCCGCTGGCCAGGCAGCATTACAGACGCTACTCAAACACAGGCGTTTCAGGATGGTATCACCACTCGGGTTGACTTTGTACGTTGGATCATTGACATCAACTTCCCCGCCGGCAACACCATCATCGAAGCCACCGTAGCGCTTGACGATGTACATGTTGGAAGTGAGGCTGGGATCAACGAAGTAAGCGCCGGCCACGTCCGCGTCCGAAATGAAAGCTCCTGGACCAAGTGTATTGACACTGGCCACCCATAAATTTGACATCGCAATGCCCTGCCCCTGATACAGCACGTTAGCAGCATCACCAAGATAGAGCCACCCTGCAGCGGAACTGAACGACTGGTTTCCGATTCGAAGCCCACCAACACTGCCCGCGGCAACATTACCACCACCCGTGATGCTGAGTTGACCGGCTTTGGTCTGGGCATTCGCACTCGTGTTGAGTGGTCCAGGTAGGTTACCACTCGGCGGGACACCGGCCGGTCCGGTCCAGGCTCGAACAAACTGGAAAGAAAGACCGATGATCAGACCAAAGGAAAGAATACCGAAACCAAACGTCAGTGCCTGACTGACGCTCTGTATTTTCCTCAAGTATGAGGCTATTTGAAATCTCGGCATAGATCTTGTCCCGATTGGTTTTTATATTATCGTTGAGATCCCGACGCGGGTGTGGTCGGCAAAGGAGCGATCGAAGGGGTGGGCACATGCACCGTCGCAGGAGCCGCGGCCGGAGTGGCTGGAGCAGGCGCTACCGGCGCAGGAGTGAGCGATCCGGGATTTCCCGCTTGCAACACCGCATCAGGAGCGGTTTTTCATTTTTCACTTCATGATATAAAAATCATGAGATGGATGACAGAAAAATTTACTGTTGGGCGGGAGCTGGAGCGGCTGGTGCAGCAGGTGCAGCGGGCGGGGCCATTGGAGCAACTGGGGCAACAGGAGCGACTGGTGGAGTTGGAGGAGTCGGCATAGTGATGCCACGCTCTTTCAAAACTTCCTCAGGAGTCAAAAGTTTCGGCGCACCCGGATTCTGCTTGATTTCAGCAGTCGGTGGAGGAACCACAACGGTCTGATCCCCTGGGGTAGTTGGCGCTACCATACCAGTGCCCTGAGACTGAGTAATACTGGCAGATGGATTCATCTTCTTACCGATCAGACCACGCTGCAACAAAACCATGGTGGCGAGCACTCCAGCCAGGATGAGCATCACTACCACGACGACGGTCATCTTCACTCCACGCGAATATTGGTCAAACATATTTCTTTCCTTATTTTGATTATTTTTGAAAACACTTCCTCGCTCCTCATGTTCACTGAGACCTACCAGTCGGTGCAGGAGGTGCAGCAGGCGGTGAACCTGACACCGCGGGTGCGGGTGCGGGAGGAGCGGTCAGTTTACCAGCCGGGTCAGGCGCCGCGGTCGGTTTCGTGTCACTCATCTTCGGGGTGACTCCAGGAGGAGCTAGAGAAGCGGGGCCTGTCACTGGAGCCTGCGTCGTCAGACCTTCGCCTGGTGTCAGGGCCGTTTTTCTGCTGAACACACTCTTCTGGACCAAGATAACAAACACCAGTATCGCTAACGAAACAACTAGTAACAAAAACAAAGGTCTCTTGAACGATCGGGGTACCGGCGACTGTGAAAATTCTTCGGACATTTTTTTTATTTGAGAATTATTTTCATAATATCATTTTTTGCATAAAAAACAAATTTCTGTCAAGAGCCTTCCGTTTCTTCTCTGTTCTATGAACAGCATCCCATGAATCCCCGGAGCAAGCCCGCGAATGACGGGAAAATTGTTTCCAGTAAGTGCACACGTTTCTATCTCTTCTGTCATCCCGCACTTGCCCGCCCGCCTCAGGAGGGATGCGCGATCCAGGAAGGATTCTCCAAGCAGACCATACGTCCTCGGGCCTGACCCGAAGATGACCAGAACCAGGATTTCTAACAAGCAGGACAAAAAAACGCCCCCTACGGGGCGTTTTGGAAAGACGTGTTTCGAAACCGATTAACGCTTACTCCACTGCGGCGCGCGACGAGCTTTCTTTAACCCAGGCTTCTTGCGCTCTACGGCGCGGGCGTCGCGCGTGAGCAGTCCTTGAGCCTTGAGTGCCGGACGAAGCAGAATATCGTGTTTGATAAGTGCGCGGGCCACGCCGAGCTTGATGGCGTCCGCCTGGCCGTGGAGTCCCCCGCCCCGTACCACGACGGTCACGGTGAAAGTCTCTTCCATGCCAGCGGTCTTCAGTGGGGTCAGTGCCTGCGCTACCAAAGCCGGTGTCCCGAAATAGGCCAGAATGGTCTTCTTGTTCACCACCACGCCTTCAGAGGCATCGACTGGGTAGAGCCGTACCTGAGCGACTGCTGTCTTGCGCCGACCGACAGCATACAGATAACGAGCAGCCTCTTTGGAAGCCTTCGGAGCAGTTTTGGCGACGGCCTTCTTCCTGGTTGTTTTGGCAACCGGTTTCACTTCTTCTCCCTCCAATTCTTTCGTTTCCTTAGTGGCCATAGGTTAGGCGTGAGTCACATGAATGATCTTTTCCGTGTGCGTGGCATCCTTGTACAGATGGAGACGGGTCAGCATCCGATCACGCAGGGAATTCTTGGGAAGCATCCCGTACAGGGCCTGATAGATGACCTTACGAGAATCTTTCTTGAGCTGGTCTTCAAAAGAAATGGAGTGAATGCCACCCGGGTAGCCACTGAAGCGGTAGTAGATCTTGTCTTCAGCCTTGTTGCCGGTCACGGTAATGAGGTCCGTATTGATAAGCACGATGAAGTCACCGCCGTCGATATGAGGAGCATACGAAACCTTGTCCTTGCCCATCAAGATGCGAGCAATTTCCGTTGCCAAACGACCCAAAACTTTCCCCTTGGCATCGAAGAGGTGATATTTGCGATCGATCATGGTTTTCTTGGCGGCCATAGGGGTACGGTTAGACGAATTCGATGACGGCCATCTTAGCACCGTCGCTCTTGCGCTGCTCGAGCTTGGCCACACGCGTGTAACCGCTCTTGCGCTCTTCAAAACGGACACTGAAATCGGTGAGAAGTTTTTTGGTGGCCATGGCTGGGATATATTTCTGGAGCTCGCGAATCATCGCGACCCGGCGACCGGCCTCATTACGAGCCACCTTGGCCTTATTGACGATCTGGTCGATATAATGCTTGATTTCCTTGGCCTTGGCTTCGGTGGTCGTGATCCGCTCATGCACAATGAGACTGCCAATCAGTGTCTTGATCAGAGCGTTTCGTTGATTCATTTCGCGGCCGAGAACACGGCCTTGGTGCAGGTGCTTCATAATGCAATCCTCTCTGGGAGTTTATTCGGCTTTTTCTACTTTCTTCTTGGCCACCTTCTTGGCCTTTTTTTCTTCAACCACCGGAGCAAGCTCCTCGGCCACAGCTTCTTCCGCAACCAGAGCTACCTCTTCGGCTACCTCTTCTCCAGCCACCGAAAGGATTGAGGAGAATTGATTGACCAGAATGGCGACGCTCTTTTCGAAGGCTTCCGTCGGGGTAATACTGCCATCCGTGACGATTTCTAAAGTAATCTTGTCATAATCCGTCCGCTTGCCGACGCGCATATTTTCTACCTCGTAATTCACGCGCTTGACTGGTGTATAGATGGCATCGATAGCGATGACACCAATTTCGCGACTCTCATCACGCTCACGGCTCTCCACGGGCACATAGCCGAGACCCCTGTCGATCTCGATTTCCATTTCCAGGTCAGTCTTCTTGTCGGTCACGGTAGCGATCACCTGATTCGGGTTGACCACTTCCACATTGGAGGGAACCTTGATCATAGCAGCCGTCACGACACCTTCGCCTTTGTTCTTGAGCGTCAGCTTGATCGATTCCTCGCCCTCACCATGAAACTTGAAGCGTACCTGCTTCAGATTCAGAATGATCTGAACGACGTCTTCCATGACACCGTCAATCGTAGAAAATTCATGCGAAACACCCTTGATCTTGACCGAACGCACAGCGGCGCCAGCTAAAGAAGAAAGGACGACCCGACGCAAAGCATTGCCAAGTGTTGTCCCATAGCCCGGGTGACAGCCCAAAATCTCGAACTTCCCATGATTGAGGGCCAGCTCTGTGTACTTCGGCGCTTGTGGTGAAGTGATCGTCTGCATACCTGCGTGTTGGTTTCGGATGGACTGTCGGACCTGAATCTCATTGACCGACCACCGGAAACGATTATAAGGGTAATAACGCTAACGAAATGTGTCAAAAATGAAAGTCCTACTTGGAGTAATATTCAACGACCATCTGGGCATCAACCTGCACTCCGACATCCTGACGGTTGGGCAGAGCCACCACCGTCCCGGAGAGCTTCTCCAGGTCGAGAGCGAGCCAGTGCGGCACGTCTTTCTTGTTTTTCAAAACTTCGAGCAGATTCTTGAAATAGGTCTTTTCTTTCTTGTTGGTCTTGAGAGTGATGATATCGCCCACCTTCACTTCGACGGATGGGATATTCATGCGCTTGCCATTGACCTCGAACATCTTGTGAGAAACGAGCTGGCGGGCCAGAACGCGTGAGGCAGCAAAGCCCAAGCGGTAGACCACGTTGTCGAGACGACGCTCCAAGCGAGCCAAGAGCTGATCACCAGTGACACCAGGGACATTGCGCACTTCATCGAAGTGATGACGGAATTGGCGCTCCATGACGCCGTAGAGACGCTTGATCTTCTGCTTCATAGCGAGCTGACGGCCATATTCACTGCCACCACCACGCGTCGGATTGTGACCGTGGATACCAGGCGCATAGGGACGACGCACCATGGCACACTTCGGAGACAGACAACGATCACCCTTTAAGAAGAGTTTTTCGCCGGCGCGCCGACAGAGTTTGCATTTGGAGTTGAGATTTTTGGCCATAGTATGGAAATGGGTCTTAGATGCGACGCGGACGACGCGGACGGCAACCGTTATGAGGAATTGGGGTGATGTCTTTGATAGTCACTAGATTGAAACCGTTGTTGGCCAGAGCGCGGATCGATGCCTCGCGGCCGCTGCCGACGCCGCGCACGAACACTTCCAATTCTTGGACACCGTACTTCTTGACCTTCTCAGTAACATCAGCTACTACTTGAGTCGCAGCATAGGGTGTCGATTTCTTGGCACCCTTGAAAGCCAGGTGACCTGAGCTGGACCAGCCCAAGACCGCCCCGCTCAGATCGGCGATCGTGACGATAGTATTGTTATAGGTGCACTGAATGCTGGCGCGACCCTTGAGGATCTGACGCTTACTTTTCTTCCCCTTCTTTTTGGCAGCCACCGCATCTTCGGCAGCGACCACAGGGGTCACTGCTTCTTCGCTTGGGGTTTCGGTTGCCTTCACTTCTTCTGTCATAGGTTCGCTTACAGTCAGTAGACTACTCTTTAAAAATATTCGAGACGTTCATTCTGCTTAGGTCTTGGCATCAGACTTCTTGCGACCGCTGCCCATCGTCTTACGGACATTACCACGCACCGTACGGGTATTGGTCTTGGTACGCTGACCGCGCGATGGCAGACCCTTCTGATGGCGCGTTCCTCGATAACAACCAATTTCTTTGAGGCGCTTGATATTGGACTTGACCACGTGGCGCAGTTCGCCTTCCACCCGGTACTTCTTTTCGATCATATCGCGCAAACGATTGGCATCGTCGCCGGACAGATCTTTGGTCCGAGTATCCGGGCTGATAGCCAGTTCCTTCAAAATCTTCTGACTGGTCGACAAACCGATACCATAGACATAGGTCAGGGCGACTTCGATGCGCTTGTTGTCCGGAATGTTGATTCCCGCGATACGTACCATAGTTTCTGAAAACTCACTGTTTCTTTAAATTAGCCCTGGCGCTGCTTGTGCTTCGGATTGGTGCACACGACATAGAGCGTCCCACGGCGCTTCACAATCTTGCACTGGATACAGATTTTTTTGACAGAGGCCCGGACTTTCATAGTGCTCCCTATTTATTACGATGGACGATCCTGCCTTTGGAGAGATCGTACGGGCTCATTTCGAGCGTTACGCGATCACCCGGCAAAAGACGGATGTAATGGACCCGCATACGGCCCGAGATGTGAGCGAGGACTTCATGACCGTTATCAAGACGAACGCGGAAAGTGGTGCTCGGCAGTGTCTCCAAGACCTCCCCTTCGATCCGAATCAGTTCTTTATTGTTGGCCATATTGTGGACGAAGTCTGACACAGAAAAATGAGCTGCAAAAGCTCAGGAGAACACAAAAACAGAGAAGTCTTTGTCTGGTAAGCAATTCCATCCTCATTCCTGAGACGCTCTTTTGCAAACCCTCTCTTTTTCCCGTATCTATGCAATTTTTCAAAACGTGGTTCTATTGTAGCAGATAAAAATAATCTGTCAACCACGTCGCTCGCGAGCGACGGCGGTCAATCACCTATCCTTCTGTACACGCTCCAAAAGCCTCTATGAATCCCTCTTTAGCGACCGAAGCGTCGTTCGCGCGCGCTGTAGTCTGATAAAGCCTCACGCAAGGCTGCTTCGTCAAAATCCGGATAGAGCTTTTCGGAAAAATACAGCTGGCTATTGGCCATATCCCACATCATGAAACCAGCCGAGAGATGAGGCTCGCCGCCCGTGCGGATGAGCAGGTCGACTGGGGGCAATTCGTGCGTCATCAAGCTTTCCTTGATCATCTCGTCCGTGACCTTGCCGCCAGCTGGTAATGTTTTTGCCACATTTTCGAAAGCCAAACGCATCTCATCGTCACCGCTATAGGCCAGGAAGAAATTGAGAAAATGATCGCTATACTGTTTGGTCACTTCCAGGCATTCGTTCAAAACCCGTTTGAGCGACTCGGGGAACTGCTCACGCCAGTGGCCGATGAAACGGATGCGCACCCGATCGCGATGGATGTCTTCACTCTTGAGCAATTTCTGAAAGTAGGTCTCGTAAATATGCAAAAGGGCTTTGCTTTCGGCGAGCGGACGCTTCACGAGATTTTCCAGTGACGACCCCCAAAAAGAAATCTCTTTGACGCCCAGACGATGTGCCTCACGCATCAAGCGTTCGGTATTTTCTGCCCCGGCCTCATGACCCTCCCAGGGTTCTTTGGAGCGCGCAGCCGCCCAGCGCCGATTACCATCCGGGATGATAACGACGTGCCGAGGGAGACGCTCTGCGATTTTCGTGACTACTTCCATGGTGATTTTAATATTGTCGATTGGTCATATACGCTGCCACCCCTTCCAAAAATTCAAATGTCTCCGCCCCGACCTGTGAGCGCAGTTGTCCGAGCGCCTGGCGACCCTCTGCGATATATTCCAAAGCAAGCGCCTGCACCTGTTCGAGGGACTTTGTTTCTTTGATGATGGTGCGGAATTCCTCCTGCTCTTCCTTCGAAAGTGCCTTGCCACGCTTGAGAATCGCCTTGAGGCGCTTCCCCTGCTCGGACGAACCATTCTTCTGGGCGCGCGCGACCAAAAGTGTCAGCTTTCCTTCCTCAATATCGGAACCGACCGGTTTGCCGATCCGTTCAGCAGAACCGAATATACCCAAGATATCATCCTGTATCTGAAAAGCAATCCCCAGCGGAATGGCATATGCGGAAAGACTGGTCAAAAGTTCATCCGTGGCCCCGGCCAGGATAGCTCCTAGATGGAGCGGCCCCTCCACCGTATACTTGGCTGTCTTGTTGCGATACATGGTCAAAATTTCTGCTTCACTCGCTTCGCCCCGGTATTCCATATAGATATCGCGCGCCTGGCCGACCACGGTGAAGGAAACAATCTTCTGCAAACGGGAGAGGGCTTTGAAGATGCACTCTTTGGGAAAGTCAGCCCGAAAAATGATGTCGTTGCCGAAAGCTGAGAGCATGTCGCCGATAATGAGCGCGATGGAATTACCGAAGTGCATAACGTCCTGATCAGGAAAATAACGCCGCCCAAAATCAGCATAGCGTTTGTGTAGCGTCGGAACACCGTGCCGCAGATCATCACGATCGATGATATCATCATGCACCAGAAGAAACGAGTGAATGAGCTCGATACTCATCGAGGTATGAAGAATCTTTTCGACCTCCGTACCGCCCGCCCCCAGATACCCATAATACATAAAAGCCGGGCGCAGACGTTTTCCCCCGGAAAGCACGATATCCTTGGCGTATCCAATGGCTTCGGCGACGAAAGCGTCTTCCTGACGAGCGTCCTTGATGACTTCATCAAAATAGGCGTCGATAAGCGGATCAAGACGCCCCTTGAAATTTTTCAACGTTTCTTCAATCATCATAAAAACAGCGACAATATGCCTTGGAGTGTAGCAAGAAAAAATAGCGAGGACAAGGCACCGTCGCTCGCCATCGTCGTTACGCGAACGGCAGTGGCAAGTGAAGCGACGTGCCAAGCCTGTCCTAAAACTGCAAAAACTTTACATAGTGCTCATACAGCTCGGCCGTTGCCAAAAGGTCACGGGCATTGTAGCGGGCGATGTCAGCGCTCTTTCCATGGTCATACAGTGCTTTGACATCATCGCCATCCACACCCTGAGCCTTAGGACTTTCGATACCAAAGGCTCGACACCACAGATGAAGACTCCCCTTCTTGCGCATCGCTCCATAGAACGTCAGCTGGTCCAAGAGGTCAATATGACGAGCATTGGCAGGATGATAGTTCAAGTAGCGATTGGCCAAAAGATTCTTACTCGGACGAATAGCGCAAAGGGCCGAGCGCACCATGAGAAACGGCACATCAAAAGCGCGCCCGTTGAACGTGACCAAGGTGTCATATTTATCGACCACGTCCCAAAACTTTTGGAGCATCGCCTTTTCACTTAGCACCTCGAATTTACAATCCCCTTCCTCGAAGTTTTCCTCCGCACCTTTTTTCGAAGCCTGATAATACACAGCACTCTTTTTTCGTTCAACATCACGAATACCAATGGCCACGATCTCCGCGGTGAGCGGTGAAAAGCCCATGCCATTCTTGAGATCCGCCAGAGCCGCGGCATAATTTTCACCACTCTCCGATTCCTTTTTGATCCAGCGTGTCAAAACATCCTGACTGGTTTCATCCAGTGAGTCAAAGTCTTCCCCAACCGTTTCGATATCAAAAACAAGGGTAGCCATAGGACAATCGACAGTTAACAATCAACAAACGGCAACTGACATCCACATTTTAACACAAAAAGATTGAGGAGCCCCAAGAGAAGGATCGGACTGCTCATCCCGTCACGGAGGGCTTCCGCCCTCTAGCCCTCGGCAGACCTCGGTCACCCCAGACGGGCAAACAGATGTTTTCCTCGCCTCGATTCGAGTCGAAGCGAGCCGACCCCTTTCTCGTCCGACTCCCCTTGGGGCAATAATTAAAAAACCTCCATATGCACTGGAGATTTTTTAATTTATCTGTAGCCCCAAGGGGAGTCGGACCCCTCTTTTCAGGATGAGAACCTGATGTCCTAGCCGATAGACGATGGGGCCGGATAAAATTTCAAAATCCAAATGACCAATATCAAATGATTTTGGCAGGGGCGGTAGGAATCGAACCTACGCTAGAACTTTTGGAGAGTCCTGTACTGCCACTATACGACGCCCCCGTGTCTCATCTTTACTCAATAACTCCTTGTCCTCGCTTCAATATTTCTCTATAAACACTCACGAGCTCCCTCTGAACATCTGCACTATTATACCTGACACTGATGCATCCTTGATACCCCTCTCGTATATTTTTTTTTCCACTTTTCTTCTGGAAAGTTTTGGAAAATTGTTCCTCATGAATACCCGTAATATCCGCCCAAAACTGCAGTTGTTGCTTCTCATTATGATACTCGTGCAAATGCATTTGCACCCTGAATTTTTTTTCATCTACAAGAAAGGCTTTTCGGAAAAGAAGCAGAAAGAAACGAACCAAGTCCGGATCAGAGTTGACAAAGGCCACTCTCGTACCATTCTTCGTCCCCTCGCACCCATACAAAAGCGCACAAATTCCCTTTGCTTGTTCTTGAGAAAAAGGAGTCTCTTCAGTATATCGGACTGCTAACACACGTATATCCTTCTCTTTCTGTAACAACTTTTCTTTTTGCGTATCATTCCCCTTGCTTCTACCATTTGTCTTCTTTTCCTCTAAAGTCTTGATTGCTAAAAAAGAAAGCTTTACATCACGTAGCCAAAGACTCGCAGTACTTTTAGAAACCCCTAGTGCTTCGCTAATTTCTCTGAAAGAACATCCCTGCTGTCTTAAGTTACAGCTTTCTTTCTCATTTCTGCCACTAACATAATACAATGGCTAATGGTTATATAACCATATTCATTATACCATAATCACACAAAACCGAGAACTATTTGCTCTCGGTATGGGTGGTGTTTTTCTTGCAGAACTTGCAGTACTTGGAGAGCGAAAGCTTTTCTTTCACCTTCTTCTTATTGCGCTTGGTGTAGTGCGTAATACGGCTGCAAGCACTACACTTGAGCTTGGCCATGTTGTCCTTGATCATTCCCATACCTGTGCCCTTAAAATCAGATAAAATTCAAAGCCTTTCCACTGTACGGGAAAAGTCGCCATTCGTCAACCACCGTCGCTCGCCGGCCCGGAGCAAGCTCCGGGAATGAATACAAGAAGACGGAAAGAAAAGAAAAAAGAAGAAAACAAACGACAAAGAACCAAATGACAAGTTACTTGTTT
>JAYVWV010000021.1:0-4600 GCA_043785755.1 Candidatus Moraniibacteriota bacterium | reverse complement strand
GGCGGCAGAATTGACCGAGAAAGCTGTCCCGGAAGTGAGCGAATCAGCCGCATAAGAAAAACCAGTGGTTGTGGTACCAGTGAAAGTCTGTCCCCAGGTAAAGGTCGTCTGTGCCAAGGTTAGGTTGGCATCAAGTGTCATGGCGTCAGCAAAGTCGGTGTAGTTGAGAGAGTCAGCCGCGATACTTCCCAAGACCGTCGCCCATGATGACCCATTGTAGGTGATGAGCTGATTACCAGCGGCATCCCAGGCCAGGTAGCCTTTGCCTGAGGTCGGATTGGATGGCGTGGCTGATGCAGCCTGTGGCAGACGGAGCCCCTGAATAGCGGTCGTGTTGTGGACGACGAGACCGAGATCGACATAGGCCAGAGCAGCGGCAGTGATGGACTGACTACTTGAAAGACTAATGCCACCATTGGCGGTCAGAACGCCAGCCAGAGTCAGCGCACCCGTCGAGGCCACGAAGTCCGTCCCAGCATTGCCGATGTTGGTACTGATGTTGGTGTTCATGTCGATGGTGCCAGCCGCAGTGAAAGCACCAATGCCACCAGGAGCGTTTAATACTCCAGCGGTAGATACGGTGAGTTGATTACTGGTACCAACACGAAGACTCTCTGCTCCAAGAGCGTATTTGTTTGTAAAAGTAACGTTACTGCCTACAACAGGTTCTCTAAAGAAGGCTGTAATGTAATTCGTAAATGTTGTAGCACTACTTGCCGCAATAGTATTTCCTCCGAAGGCATCGGTGTATGCAGTAGCTACTGTTCCAGTTGAAGTGGTGTCTGTGAATGTTGCAGGTGTACCCCTAATCCTTAATCCATTGGTTGTCCAAGCGGCAGAAGATATATTTCCAGACAAGTTTAAATCTCTGATTGCCAGCGCACCAGCACCACTAACAGTCCAGCCAGTCGAATTGATGGAGGTCGTGTCAAGGACATCACCGATGATAATGGTATCGGCATCGGTCGTAGCCAGGTTACCGATATTGATCGTGTCACAAGCCGCCGAATTACAGAGATCGACCGAGGTAGCGTTGGTCTTGCCCAGCTGGAGAGCGCCCGCCGCATTGGTATCAAGGCCTTTGGAAATAGCGACCGTGATGTTACCGGTCGCGTCGACATCGAAGTTGGTGTAGTCGATGATCCCGGTGGTACCGGTCAGTGCTTGTGCACCAATGGAGATGCCACCATTAGCGGTCAAGGTATTAGCGACCGTCGTGGCATCATTCAAATTAATAATGCCCGCGCCATTCGCAACCAAGGTGAGGTCTTCGCCAGTACCCGTCGTGATGTCGGTCGTCGCACCGGTAAATGTTAGCCCCGTCGAACCGATAATCTTGTTGGTCAGTGTCTGACTCGTCGCCAGATCCACCAACGTAATCGTGCCCGACGGCAAAGTCGCCGTCGTTGAAGCAGTTGAGGTCAGCGTCAATGGGAAGGCACCCGAAGTAGTAAAAGCATCAGCAAACTGAATCGTCTTACTATTAGGAATAGTCAGTGTTCCCGTCGTATCAGTCACTATCAGCCCATGCACCTTGTCGGCATTCATGGCATAGGGGGCGGCCGTGAAACGGACCAACGGTGTCATTTGGCCGTTGGCATTGAAGTTGACGCCCAGGTAGATATTGTCGGTATTAAAATCGACGGATCCCGGGAGCGTCGTCGTGTCCCCGAGATTGGTTTGAAAAATACCATCGGTGGTCGAAACACTTTTCGATTCTCGCCACACAGCATCGTTATTGGCACCGGCAGTACACGCAGTGGCCGGACTGGCCGTCGTATAGAGACAGAAAAGAAATGTGTAGCTCCCATTGGTCACGTTGGTGCCATCGGTATTGACCACCTTACCCTGGAAACTGATTTGTTTGTTGATACCAGCGGCGGCCTGCGCTTTCTGTGACACGAAAAAACTAGCGAGAGCCATGCTCGCAAGCAACAAAAAGACGAGGGAATAGCGATAGTATCCGTTTCGCACTTTCTTTGTATTTTTATCTTCGGAGAGGCGCGACATTGTGAGCAACAAAAAAAGAATGTGGGTCGGCTCACCCCCGACTCAACACTCACAGAATATCAAAAAAAACGCCTTTTGCAAAGCGTTTTTCCGTGTCAACCCATCAATGTCTCGGGCACTCATTTTTTGACGACAAAACTCTTGAGGATACCGAGCAATTCATCACGCAATCCATCAGCGGTCGTCGGTGATACGACCGCCACACTGACCAAAAAACCTTTTGCAAAGAAAAAAGCATCCTGCTCATAAACAGCCGTCTTTTTCATGAAGAAAAATCCCCGCAAACCAGCGTCGCTCAATGGGCTTTTCTCGTACTCTTTTGGCTTATTCATGCGCATTTGAAAGGATGGCGACGCCTCAAAATCTTTCTCCGGACGCTCCTCAACGGTAATAGCAATCTTTCTCCCTTCAAAATCAACTGCCGAAAGAAAAATGGTCTCTTTGACCGGATTGTTTTCTGGCAGATCATGACGTTTCTCGACATAGGCACCCGGATAGGAAAAATTGGCGTACTGCCCACTGTAATGTTTCATCTCATTTCCTAGCGAGAATGCTTCTGGTGCCGCCGGCAGCCTCCCCTGATGAACCGTGCCCTTAGCTGGCCCAGCGAACAGATGCCACAGGAAAAAACCGACCCCTCCGATGAGGAGCACGCATAAAAAAAGAACAACACCTCGGTGTCGTTTCGGTCTTTGCGGCTTTTCTTCAACTGTTTTGACGGCAACCTCTTCTGTTTCCTCTCTCATATTTTTCGTTCATGTGATCAATCGGCGGCCCGGCCCGCGCAAGGGCTTCAACCCGCTGACATAAGGCCATTGTAGCACTTTTTTGAAAAAAATATTCACCCTGCGGTAGCGGGTCGTTCACCGTACTTGCCGCGCTGCCACTGGACATATCTTCGACCGCTCTCCCGAGCTCCTTTTCGGCTTTTTCCTGGGCATTCTGTGACTGATAGACAACAAAAGAAGGCTGTTCCATAAGCATCAGCGACTCGTCATAGGTCGTGTCGATTACCTGCACTGTATTTTTTCCTAAAAAAAGCTCCGTCAAAAGTATTCGAAAAGTGACTTGCCCCAAAATATCGGACTCCCCCTCTGAGGAAACGATCTCCTGACCAAAAACATTGAAAATGTGGACAGTGACCCGGTGATTATTCAGCTCCTCGCCCCGTCCTCCCCTGACAACCACATGTATCTCACCCTCGGTGCCCAACACAAAAGACTGTTTTTCCAGAATAACAGAGGAATTCTTACGGAGGGCATAGGAGAATTCCACGGAACGGTCAACGACCGCTGACACCGATAAAATCTGCGCGGGCGAACCGTCAGGGACACTTTTTGGCAGGGTGGCCTTGGCAATGTGAGTACTGGAAAAAAGAAGGAGCAGAGAAACGAAAAAAGTCGCGCACTTTTTATGCGTCGCCCAGCTTTGCGCTGGAATGGCTTTTCGAAGCCACTTTCTCACCCGTTTTCCTTCGACGTTTTGCCACATACCACCCACCCGTTGCTAGTAGTGCCAGAGCACACAGGATAGCAGGGAGTGGGATAAAGTCAAATTGGAGCGTCGTCGTCGTGAAAAATTCCTCCCCATCGTAGCGATAACGAATCGTCATAGTATAACGACCGGGGATGATATCCATAGCCTGTGGCTTGAGACGGACCGTGTACACGCGCGTGGTCTCCGGCAGAACCAGAGCCGACTCCTCGTTGACGATGCCCTTCCACACCGTCCGGCCCAATGGATCCATCACTGTCGCCACCCCGCGGGGGGCCACATGCACATTGCCCTGATTTTCGAAATGGAGTCGCAGAGCACCTTGAAAACGAAGAGGGCTACTGTGATATTCTGCTTCTCGTAAATTCAAATGGTAGATCTCTCCACCCAGTTTCTTTACGAAAACAAGCGTCGAGAATAACTGGTTGACTGAGACCGCGTCCCCAGACTGCGCGCCGGTAGCATCTTCCGTCTTGAAAACAAGCGCCCCGTAATGGCCACCGGGCCCGAGCATATCCTGATTCTCGATCGTCACTGCTATATTCTCTGCCTCACCGGACCCGAGCGTGATAACATCTTTATCTGGGTGGAGCCAGGAAGCGAGGGCGTACTTTTTTGAAAGATCACTCGAGGCCCCGAGAAAGGCCACCCCGCCCGATTCATCGAGGGTCCTGAAATCGTAGGCAGCCACCCGAAGCGTCACTTCTTTTTCCGTTGTATTAGTAAGAGAGACCGTGAATTTCTTTTCTGTTTCATTTTCTGCGAGAACAATCTCCTGAAAGGCTGGGCTGACTGCCAGTCCCGCCGACCCCGCTGCCCGCACTGACCGAAACGGCCCCGCGCCGAACGACACGAGAAGCAGCGCAAAAAATACACCGGAAGAAAAAAGTCTCATAGGGAAGGTTCCACTTTTGGGAAGAGCCTATGCCATACCTTCATCATGGTTGAGCGGATACCAATGAAGAAGAAAAGCGTGACCACGAACAAAACCAACAAGAGTCGCCACGGGATCACCCAGAAACTAATCTCTCCCTCGATTGGGACATCGTGTGAGCCATCATCATAGATGAGGAGGAGCTTGGCGGTGTACTTTCCA
>JAYVWV010000020.1:0-4254 GCA_043785755.1 Candidatus Moraniibacteriota bacterium | reverse complement strand
CCTTGCGCAGTGTGAGCCAGTGGAGAAAAGAGGGGATGATCATACGTCCCTGTTTGGTCGGGGCAGGAAAAGGTAGAGCGAAAAGTCGGTGAATGACGACGCCCTCACCGATGCGGATCTCCTCATACGGGAGATGAGGGACAGCGAAATCCGCTTTCCCATAGCGCGGAACTGAGAAGCACAGATCATGACCGAGACCGTTCAATTCACGAGCCTGCTCGATGATCGAATCAGATATGCCAGAAAGTTCCGGGTAGAAATTATCGGAAAAAACGGCGATCTTCATAATAAAATGCCAACGAATTATCCCTCGAGTGTGTCGAGGGAGCTCTTTTTCTCAAGAATAGAAGAAAAGACTCTTTCTGTCTATGTGCCAAAATTGTGGTAGAATAGTGCCATATGAAACTCAGCATTGTCATCCCTGCTCACAACGAGGAGGCTTGTTTGGGAGACTGTCTCACTATGGTGGCGGCCGAATTGGCTCGCACCAGTTTCCTGGTAGAAGTGATCGTTGTCAGTAATGCCAGTACAGACCGGACCCTCGAGGTGGCTCGTACTTTTCCGTTTGTGCGAGCCGTCGATGAACCACGCATTGGACTCCCGCGAGCGCGCCAGACGGGCTATGAAGCATCAACTGG
Source organism: Candidatus Moraniibacteriota bacterium (assembly GCA_043785755.1). Classification (GTDB taxonomy): domain Bacteria; phylum Patescibacteriota; class Minisyncoccia; order Moranbacterales; family UBA1568; genus UBA1568. The sequence continues at coordinate 3,616 of JAYVWV010000020.1, read as the reverse complement.
TGACCTGATCGCCAATGTTGATGCTGATACTCATATGCCGGCAGGCTGGATAGAACAGGTCTACAAGGAATTTTCTGCTGACCAAGAGTTGGTGGCTCTCAGTGGCCCGTACACATACTATGACCTTCCGCCTCTGACGAACTGGTGGGTGCTTTTGTTTTATGGTTTTGGTACAGCGGTCAGCTCGCTCAATGCCTTGTTTACCGGTCGGAGTGGGACCATGCTCCAAGGCGGTAACTTTGTTTTGCGGCGGACGGCTTTGGAGAAAGCTGGAGGCTTCGATCTCGACTTCGATTTTTACGGTGAAGATACGGCTATTGCCAAGCGGATGAATACATATGGGAAAGTGAAATTTACGTTCCAGCTTCGGATGCCGACTTCGGGGCGTCGTTTACGAACCGAAGGAATTTTCATGACCGCATGGAAATACGCTCTGAACTTTTTTTGGCCGATTCTTTTCGGAAAACCTTATTCCAAAGGGTATCGAGCCATTCGCCTATGAAAAAATCCACTCGTTTTGGTCTTGATGATCAGGAATGGCAGGACCTTTGGTATATCTTCTCTCGCAACGTTTTTCTTCTGACCAACGGCATCATCGCTTTGGTCGTGGTGCTCCTCCTCTTTGTTGGCGATGTGGAGGCCGGTATTTTTTTGGGGATTGTTCTCCTGGTCAACATGACGCTCGGTTTCGGTCAGGATATCCGGGCCTGGTATGCCCTGAAGCGTCTGCAATTTCTGACGGCACCGCGGGTCACTCGTCTGCTCGCTGATGGGAGTGAGGAGTCAGTGCTGACCGAGGAAATCAAAGAGGGCGATCAGCTCAAGATCAAGACGGGAGATGAGGTGCCGTGTGACGGACGCTTGCTTGAGGCACATTCTTTGGAATTGAATGAAGGACTCCTCACCGGGGAGGCTGCATCGTTCTCACGTCAGGCGGGCGAGCATATTTTGGCAGGCAGTATCATCACGGCTGGGTCCGGATTGCTCATGACGGACACGGTCTTCCAAGAGAGTCGCATTGCCCGCATGACCGAAGGGATCAAAGGCTACAGCGGGAGCGAGAGTCCCATCCAAAGAGCGGTGAGCCAAGTGATTCGTTACTCCGGGTACGTTTTACTCATTGCTATTGCCTTCGTGGTGGCACGTGGTTTCTTGGTTGGTGAGTCTCTGGTGGTCGTTATTAAAAATATAGGTGCTTTGGCCAGTTCTATTGTACCGCAGGGTCTGGCTTTCGCCATGACACTCCTCTTTGCGTACGGTGCTGCCCACCTCTATCGACGCAATGTTCTCCTGCAGGAAATCAATGCCACGGAAAAATTGGGCCGGATCAAGAATCTCTGCATGGACAAGACGGGGACGCTCACCGAAAATCGGCCGAGCGTGGAAAAGATTGAGATCGCGCCACATTCGAGTCTGGCCGAGGCCCGCGCTGCCGCCGCTGCCTACGTCGCTGGCTCCGGCGATACGTCACAAACAATGCTGGCTCTCAAAGAATATATTGGCGAGAGTACGGTCGAGAGTCAGGTTTTAGCTCTGCACGCTTTTTCTTCCTGGCATCCCTACGGCGCTGTCGAATTACTGCAAACGGATGGGACAACGGAGGTGCTGGTGGCTGGCGCGCCGGAATATCTGATGCGTCATGTAGCGCCAGGCCCAGAGCGCTCCTGGTTCGAAAAGATTGAAGCGGAGGCCCGGCAGGGGAAACGGATTTTCTGTTTGGCTCGGGCTCATGTCGCTCATCTCCCGAATGAGTTGGGGGAGACCGAACTCTCACCGCTCGCGGTCTTCGTTCTCTCGAGTTCTTTGCGGCCCGGCATTGTCGATGCCATCCGTTTTTTTCAGGAGCGCGGTGTCCGTATCCGGATTATTTCCGGTGACCATCCGGAGACGGTGCGGGCGGTGGCTCGCCTGGCAGGGGTCAAGGAGTGTGACCACGTTGTCACTGGGCAGGAGATGAAAGAGTGGACGGAAGAGGATTTTTCCGAGCGAGCTCGTCACTATTCTCTTTTCGCGCGGACCGTGCCGGAGCAGAAAGAAAAGATTATCCAAGCGCTCAAACAGGATGGCTTCACGGCCATGGTGGGTGATGGTGCCAACGATGCTCTGGCTATCAAGCGGGCGGACCTCGGCATCGCGATGTTTGAGGGTGCGCCAGCCACTCGTAAACTTGCTTCGGTGGTGCTCATGAACAACAGTTTCACCGCCCTGCCTGATGGGGTGACATTGGCCGACAGTATTATCAAGAACGCGGAAATTTTCGCTGCCCTCTTTTTTGGCACGGCTTTGTCGGGATTGTTTCTCTTTATTGGTGTCTCGCTCTTGGGCGCTCCCTTCCCACTGACACCACTCAATATCACCTTCATCAACTATTTTACCGTTGGCTTTCCGGGTATCCTTGTTTCGTACTGGACCATTTGGCCAACCGACACGATGCCAGCCCCGCAGAGCGGCGCCTTTCTCAAAAAGGTGGCTCCGTTTATTGTGGCTTCCGTGTTTCTCCAGAGTATCGTATTTCTCGCTATCTATGTCCTGAGTCCCATCAGTATGCAGCGGAGTGCTTCCGATCTGTGGATCGTACTTACCTCAATTATGACCGGCTACATCTTTTTTCTCTTCGCGCCCGGGATGTATCGTGGTGTCTTGCTCTTTTCTCAGCGGCGTGACCTGCTTATTCTGACCATCGTGGAAATTTTGTTTCTTGCATTCGTTTTTCGCGTCCCTTTTCTCCTACGCTTCTTTGAGATTGTGGGGGACTTTCCGCAGATCGAGGTGATACACCTCCCGCTTCTGTTTCTGGTGCTCTATGCGCTTTGTCAGTATGGCGTCGGACGTTTCCTCCGTCAGCGGCCGTAGGCCATTGCTTTTCCGCCATGCTTTGAGTATCATTATCTTGCTCTTCTTGCCCAACCAAATATATGAACACACTTTTTCTTCGCCACAAACAGTACTGGCAACAATCGCGCTATGTGAGTTCTTCCCTGGTGGGGGCGGTGCTCTTTTTGGCGAGTCTCATCGCCAACCGTTATGCTAGTCTCTATGCCACCGCCCAGGCGAGTAATTCGGTGAGTGACTTGTTGCTCGATAATATTCCGGTGGTGCGGGTGGAGTGGATCGTCAATGAGGCCGCCGCCTTTTTTGGTCTCTGTATGTTGATTCTCATTTTGTGGCAGCCGCGGCGTATCCCATTCATCCTGAAGGCCGTCGCCCTCTTCATTTTGGTGCGAGCAGGCTTCATTATCTTCACCCATTTGGCGCCATTTCCAAGCCGCACGTATCTTGACCCCACCGATATCTTTCGGACTCTGACCTACGGTGGCGATTATTTCTTTTCTGGACACACGGGCATGCCGTTTCTTTTCGCCCTGATTTATTGGCAGGAGAGATGGGTTCGTTACTTCTGTCTCGGGGCAGCGGCCCTCCTCAGTGTCGGCGTCGTCTTAGGGCACCTCCATTATTCGATCGATGTTTTCGCTGCTTTCTTTATCACCTACGGTGTCTTCGTCATGGCTCAACATTTTTTCCCGTATGCCTACTATGTCTTTTCTGAAGGGCGCCAGATGGATCGTTTGGAAAAAACATCCGACTTCGAAAAAGCCGTGAGCTAAGGATCTTTTCT
>JAYVWV010000019.1:0-18813 GCA_043785755.1 Candidatus Moraniibacteriota bacterium | reverse complement strand
TTTTTTGTTTTTTGGTGTTTAATACTGTGCAAGGCCAAATACCAACCATAATTTTTTTACGTTATGCCCCTCTACAAAGTGCAGAAAAGGAACGGTGCTATCGTCGATTTTGAGATCGGGAAGATCAAAGAAGCCATCGCCAAGTCGGCTGAGGCCATCGGAGAAAACGACCCGCTCATCCCCGAAGCGCTGGTGACGGAAGTGTCCGTGGAGCTCGAAGAGAAATGGCGCGACCAGATCCCGACGGTGGAGCAGATCCAGGATGTAGGGGAGGACGTGTTCATCCGTTCATGGTTATTCTCTTGGGGGACTCATCTTGAATACGGCTGGCAGCGTCATTGCCAACTACTGGCTCTCACACATTTACCCAAAGAATGTTGGTGAGGCACACCGCAATGGCGACTACCATATTCATGATCTGGATATGTTTTCTGGTTACTGCGCCGGCTGGAGCCTGCGTGTACTTTTGGAAGAGGGTTTCAACGGGGTCGACAACAAAGTGGAGTCTGGCCCGCCCAAGCACCTTTCCTCTGCTGTGTCACAGATGGTGAACTTTTTGGGAACGCTCCAGAATGAATGGGCTGGGGCGCAGGCTTTTTCGAGCTTCGACACCTACATGGCTCCCTTCGTCAAAAAGAAGGAAATGGAAGTGCGCGAGGACATCAAGAAATATGGGATGAAGTTCGCGGCCAAGAAGAAAGAAGAAACGTATGTGGCCGAGGCGGTGTACAAATATGTTTTTCAAAATCTGCAGTCCTTCGTCTTTAACTTGAATATCCCGTCGCGCTGGGGGACGCAGACACCGTTCACCAATATCACCCTTGATTGGGACTGTCCAGAGGACCTGAAAGAAAAACGCCTCCTCCTCGGGGGGAAGCCGTTTCAGTACACCTTCGGCGAACTCGGCAAAGAGATGGATATCGTCAACCGGGCCTTTATCGAGATCATGACCCAGGGTGATGCCCGCGGTCGTACCTTTACGTTTCCCATCCCGACCTACAACGTTGGTAAGGATTTCGACTGGGAGAGTAAGAAAAATCTGCCTTTGTTTGAAATGACCGCCAAATATGGCACGCCCTATTTTCAGAACTTTATCAATTCGGAGTTGAATCCAAGCGATGTCCGTTCGATGTGTTGTCGGCTGCAGCTTGATCTGTGGGAACTGCGCAAGCGCGGTGGAGGATTGTTCGGGTCAGCTGAGATGACCGGTTCGATTGGGGTCGTCACCTTGAATGCTGCTCGTATCGGCTACCTGAGCAAAGGAGATAAGGAGAAATTCTTCGCCCAGATTGAGCACCTGATGCAATTGGCCAAGACGTCACTCGAGATCAAGCGGAAAGTGATTCAGGAATGGATTGATCGTGGGTTGTTCCCGTACACCAAACGCTACCTCGGCTATCTCAAGAATCATTTTTCGACCATCGGTGTGAATGGTTTGAACGAAGCTATTCGTAATTTCACTGGCGACAAGGAAAATATCACCACTAAGTGGGGCAACGCCTTTGCGGAAGAAGTGTTGGTTTTTATGCAGGAGAAGATCAAGTCATTTCAGGAGGAAACCAAGAACTTCTACAACCTGGAAGCCACCCCAGCCGAGGGCACAACCTATCGGTTCGCCAAGGAAGACAGGAAGCGCTTCCCGGATATTCTACAGGCGGGGACGAAAGAGGCTCCCTACTACACCAATTCTTCCCAAGTACCGGTGGGCTATACCGATGACGTCTTCGAGGTGCTTGATTTGCAGGACAATCTTCAGACCAAGTATACTGGCGGTACGGTGCTCCATTGTTATATGAGCGAGAAGATTTCCTCACCCGAGGCTTGTCGCAATCTGGTCAAGAAAATTCTTTCCAATTATCGCCTGCCGTATATCACTATTACGCCGACCTTTTCGATCTGTCCCAATCATGGCTATCTGGCCGGGGAGCACGACTTTTGTCCCAAGTGCGATGAGGAACTGGGGATCGAAGGAGAACGTTTCGACGAAGCTTACCGCCAGACCTATGTCAGTGCCGTCGCGGAGCGGTAACCAACAAAAAGAAAAACAAAAGTTTACTCTTAATGATAATGCTATGACAAAGAGCAATACGAACGAGACACACGAACGGACGCAAGCAGAAAAGGACGCCCAGCGCACTCGCTGTGAAGTATGGACCCGGGTCATCGGCTATCATCGCCCTGTTTCCCATTTCAATGTGGGCAAGAAAGCCGAGCACTACTCGCGCAAACATTTTCAGGAATGCGTCGCTGACAATGTTTCTTTCGAGGCCTGTTACGGTGCGAGCGTCACGGCCTAAGAGCTCCTCCTATGAAGCTCTCAGCCATCCAACGTTTCACTATGCTCGACTTTCCGGACAAGGTGGCTTGTATCGCTTTCACTCCGGGCTGCAATATGCGCTGTGGCTTCTGCCACAACCCAGAGTTCGTCCTGCTGGAAAAGCTCCGATCCCTCCAGGGGAGCTTCATCAGCGAAGAAACCTTTATCAATTTTCTCGAGAAACAGCGAGGGAAGCTGGAAGGGGTGGTGGTGTCGGGGGGGGGCGAGCCGACCATTTGGCAGGATCTACCGGACTTTTTTCGGAAAATAAAAGAGAAAGGTTTTTTGGCCAAGCTCGATATCAACGGTCATCACCCGGCCATGCTCCGGCAGCTTCTTGCAGACGGACTCCTCGACTATGTGGCCATGGATGTGAAGACGGCGCTTTCTGGCTATACCAAGCTCGTTGGTGGTGGCGTGAAGGGAGAGCAGATCGCGGAGAGTATGGCACTCCTCAAGGTCTCTGGCATTCCCTATGAATTCCGCACCACGTTGGTGAAAGAAATCCATACAGAGGAAGTCCTGGCGGAGATGGAAGACCTCCTCTGCGGCGCCGAGCGCTACTATCTTCAGACCTTTCGGTCGGAACATACCTTGGATCCTCTTTTTGCGAATTACCACCCTTTTTCTCTCGAAGAAATGGGGAAATTAGTGGAACGATTTTCTTCGGTCGCCTGCCAGGTCGGCATCCGGCTGTAGAGAATAGAGCCTTTTTTAGGAGTCACCGAAGAGCATCATCGTGAAATCTCTTGACAGAATCTTGGAGATTTTTTTTAGGTATGGTAGAATGTAAAATAAATAAAAAAAGTAACGGTACATGAGCGTATGATTTTTCGAAAGGCTTCCGCTGTGCTCGTTGGCGTGCTGATTCTGTCTCAAGGTGTGTCGTTCCCTGTCGCGGCGCGAGGGATGGAAGCTACCGCTATCGGTAAGAGTGGGTTTCGTGTTCCAACAAGCAAGAAATCCTCGATTATTTCTGATAAATCGAAGTACATTGGCAATGAAATAGTAGTGAGATACTCCGCTGACGCCGACGATTCCAAGAAGCAGTCTCTGGCGGAAAAGGGTCACTTGGAAAAGGGGAAAACATTGCCAGGGGGAAAGACGGTAGTGTTTCGCATCAAGGATGGGAAATCCGTCAAGAACAAGATTGCAGAACTCATTTCCGATCCGGCAGTGGCTTTTGTACAGCCAAATTATCAGTATCGACCTCTAGCGATTTCTTCGAACGATACACTGAAAACAAATCTGTGGCACCTCGATAACACCGGCCAAACAGTCAATAACCAAACAGGCACGGCAGACGCGGATATCGATGCGCCTGAAGCCTGGTCAGTGAACGAAGGGACGAACGGCTCGGTTATCGTGGCAGTGCTTGATACGGGTGTGGGATACAATCATCCCGACTTACTCGCCAATATGTGGGATGGTTCGAGCTGTGTCGATGAGTACGAAAACACAATCCCAGGTGGCTGTCTTCATGGCTATGATTTTGCAACTAATGACAACAATCCTCTGCCGGATGCCTATGATCACGGGACACATGTCGCCGGTATCATCGCTGCGGTGAAAAACAACGCCAAAGGAACGATCGGCGTGGCTCCAAATGCGAAGATTATGGCGCTCAAGACCTCCTTCACGACCGATGAGCTGGTGCGGGCGATTAGCTTCGCGCAGGCGAACGGAGCGAAGATTATCAATGCCAGTTTTGGTGGCTATGGTGATGACGCAGTGCTCGATTTGGCTATCAACAACTTTGGTGGATTATTCATCGCAGCGGCCGGGAATGAATCGCTTGATATGGACAACCTGGTGGTCGGGGGCGGAGGGCCGATGTATCCGTGCGCGCTCGATGGCGAGGGCTACAGCAATGTCGTCTGTGTGGCGGCGACGGACTCGAGCGATATTTTGGCAGGTTTTTCAAACTATGGGGCGAGTTTTGTCTCGGTCGCGGCGCCCGGGGTGAATATCCAGTCGACCGTTCCCTATGCGACGGCCGGGACGCTGGAAACGTTCAATGGCGTGACCCCGCCGGGCATTCCTGCTGGTTGGGTGAAAACGGGGAATTTCGGCAGCGTGGATGACGGGGGCAAAAAATTGGTCGGTGATACCAATCGGTCTCCCTACCTCGATAACGCCGCGAATATGATTTTGTCTCCCGCCTATAACCTCACCGGGTCTGCCGACGGGGTCTCATACGTTGATTTCGATACGGTGTGCGATACGGAATACTTAGCATCGGGCTGGACTGACTATATGGATCTGGAGTCGAGCACCGACGGCGGTGTGAGCTGGGGGGGAGGGGGGATTTCCCCTGATCTTCGCTGGGACGAGGAGGTTATCGACAATGACACCGATCCGACAGGGTCCGCCTCGCTCAGCATCGAGAATACCTCGCTCTCCGCGCCGGCATCGAGCACGGTGCGACTCCGTTTCAAGTGGACCACCAACAGCAACGCGGATGCCAACCACAGTGGCTGTACGATTGATAACGTCCGGGTGAAGTATATGGATGACGGGGCCGGCGATTCCTATGCCTATATGGATGGGACGTCGATGGCAGCACCGGTCGTTTCGGGTGTGGCCGCTCTGACGTGGGGGTATCGGCCGAGCCTCGACAGGAGCGTCATTCGGGAGGCCATCGTGAATCAGGGTGATGCCATCGGCGCGCTCAGTGGAAAAGTCACTTCGGGGAAACGGGTCAATGCCAAAAAGGCTCTGGACTATGTGACGAGTGCCAAGACGATAGTAGACTTCGGTTTCCAAGGGACGGGTACGAGCACGCTCGTTGATGATGGTCTGGGAACGGTCGCTATCACTGTACCTTTTGGGACCGATGTGACAGCCTTGACGCCCCTTATTATCCATTCCGGAAACTCGATAAGCCCGGCTGACGGTGTTGTTCACAACTTTTCATCACCCGTGGTCTACACGGTTACCGCGCTCGATGCATCGACCAAGGCGTATACGGTCACTGTTTCTGTCGCTACGGAACTCAAAATAAGCAAATTCTCACTGCAGGAAGTGAAATCGGTGGCGGTCATCGGTGCCAACAACATCGCGGTGACGGTGCCGTACGGGACGAACCTGACAAGCCTGACCCCGATCATTACGCATACGGGCTCGAGCCTGACCCCACATTCCGGGGTGGCACAAAATTTTACCAGTCCCGTGGAATACTCCGTAGAGGGGACGTTTACCAAGGATTACACAGTGACACTCACAGTGGAAGCAAATCCATTTTCAAAATCTGGCGTGTCATTCGGGAAAGGCGTGGATCTCGGCAGGACATCGGAGGACAGCGTGAAGATACATTTCAATGATGTCGGAAATGCCGTCTCGTATCGCGTGTCGAAGGGGGATGATTTCGCTGGTGTGGAATGGCAGAACATCAGCGGAGGAGTCCAACTGAACGTCAAGAAGAAAAATGGGAAGCAACATTACTTCTTCCAGTTTATGAGCGCTGCCGGAACGGTTTCCGAAACGTTTGAGAAGTCAATCAGCTATGAACCGGACAGTCGCGTCATCAAGAATTCGTCGAAAACGGTGAAGCAGTGGGAGACGTTCACGCAATCGGGGAAGCAGTTCACGAAGAACAATTCCGTCAAGGTGTACGACGTGCTGGATTCCGGGCGGACCGGCTTCACGACGGTGAAAACGGATGACAAAGGCGCGTTCTCAGTTTCGTTCAAGGTGAACAAGCAGCCGGGCACCTATTCTTGGTACGCGGTAGATGGCAAAACTGGGAAAAAGAGTAAGACGCTCAAGTACAAAGTGGTGGAGTAGGCGGGTACGGTCGGGGCCGCGCCGGGGGAGATTATTTTTTGCTTCCGTCACGGACAAGGTTGGCATCCGGGGGTAGCCCGTTCCAGAAAGTTTCACAGAGAACAGTCAGGGCTCTCCCTGAATGATATTTTGAGACCTCCCCTTGGGGGAGTATACTGTGGATGTGATAGTATTTCGGTGAAAAAGATATGAAAAAGAAAGCGGTCAAGAAAAGTGAAAAACTCTTTCCGGAAGGAAGTGTTCTGTCGATGCTTGAAAGCATGAATGAGGGCATCCAGCTTCTGGCTGAGCAGCATGGCGGAATTGTCAGTCGCCTGGATGGCCTTGATGGCCGCCTGGATGGTATCGATGGTCGCCTGGATAAATTACAAGATGACGTTACCGATATCAAGTACACTTTGACGACGAAAGCCGACCGGAGCGAGGTGGAGAAGTTAGATAAAAGAATCACCAAAGTCGAGCGCGCTGTTTTTTCCAAAAAAGCGTAGGATTTGCTGCTGTATGTGTCGTTTGTAATCCCGCTTCGTCGGGGTTGTTTGTTTATGTACACTTTTACGACCAATGCATCTTCTCGCGGCCACATAAAGATGAGTCAGTGGGCAGGAGTGGGGCACTTGATTTTGGTAGGCGCTTTTGCTACTATTCTTTGTACAAGCGATGAAGAGGACCCTCCCAAGGCGGGCAGGCATCACCCTCTGAGCCCCAAGAAGAAAGTCATTTGCGACGAGTAGAACTTGGCGGGATACCCTCCCACAGTGCGTTGCACAGTGTGGCGGGCAAGGGCCCGTAATAGCCCATAATGAAGGCAGTGATTGGTCACTTTGTTTCTTGGTTCGCCAGCTGGCGGATTGGTGATTGGTTATTGCGAAGCCAAGGTGGTACCACCCTTCGAAGAAATGGAGGGTCCTTAGCACGATTTTGTGTTAGGGATTTTTTGTTTTTATATACCTATGTTCAAAAAAGTCGAATCACAAGTCAGTTTTCCGAAGATGGAGGAGGAGATCCTCAAGTTTTGGGATGCCGAGAAAATTTTCGAGAAGTCTATTGCACAGCGGCCAGCCGACAAGCTGTATAGTTTTTACGATGGCCCGCCTTTCGCCACGGGGACACCGCACTATGGCCATATCGTCGCGAGTGCTATCAAGGACACCGTGCCGCGCTACTTCACCATGAAGGGTTACCGGGTGGAGCGGAAGTGGGGCTGGGACTGTCATGGTCTCCCCATCGAGAACATCGCTGAAAAGGAACTGGGCATTACCCACAAGAAACAAATTGAGGAATTAGGTGTGGCCAAGTTTAATGAAATTTGCCGATCCAAAGTTTTGGAGTATGTAGCCGAGTGGCGGAAGGTGATGGGCCGTTTTGGGCGCTGGGCTAATATGGAACACGCTTATCGGACCATGGACAAGACTTTTATGGAAAGTGTCTGGTGGGTGTTCAAGGAACTGTGGGACAAGGGTTTGGTTTATGAGAGTTACCGGACCATGCACATCTGTCCGCGCTGCGAGACGACGCTCTCACAGTCGGAAGTAGCCGAGGGCTACAAAGATGTGAAGGATCTGGCCGTGACCGTCAAATTCGAGCTGCTCGATGCTCACTCTGTCATTCCGGCCTCCGAGCCGGAATCTAGTGGCTGGATCCCGGGTCAGGCCCGGAATGACAAGGATGGAATAAAGACTTTTGTCTTAGCATGGACCACCACGCCGTGGACACTGCCAGGCAACGTCGCTTTGGCGGTCAATGAAAATCTTGACTATGTGACGGTTGAGAAAAAAGACGAAGGTGTCGGCGCAGCGGTGCGTTTTGTTGTGGCTAAAGATTTGCTAAAAAATATTTTTGGCGAAGAGGGATATGAAGTGGTGGAAGAATTCAAGGGTTCGAAACTTATTGGAAAGTCCTATCGGCCACTCTTTGACTATTACGCCCATGACGAAACACTCGAGCATCGGGAAAATGGTTGGAAGGTCTACCATGCTGATTTCGTGACGACCGATATGGGGACAGGCATTGCTCATGAGGCGCCGGCCTTCGGTGAAGACGATATGCAATTGGGCAAAGCCAATAATCTGCCCTGGGTGCAGCATGTCAACATGGACGGCACCATGAAGACGGAAGTGAAGGACTTTGCCGGACGACAAGTGAAACCGCGAGAGAATCCTCAGGAGATGGATATCGAGATTATCAAATACCTGGCCAAGCAAGGGACGCTTTTTGCCAAAGAAAAATACGAGCACAGCTACCCACACTGTTGGCGCTGTGATACACCACTTTTGAATTATGCCACATCATCGTGGTTTGTCCGGGTGACGGAAATCAAACCGCGCATGCTCGAACTGGCTAAGGATATCCACTGGTCACCAGAACACATCAAGGAAGGACGCTTCGGCAAATGGCTCGAGGGTGCGCGGGACTGGTCTATCAGCCGGCAGCGTTACTGGGCCAGCGTGATGCCGCTCTGGAAATGTGAGTGTGGAGAAATGAAAGTGTTTGGGTCAGTGGCGGAACTGGAAAAATTGAGCGGAAAGAAAATTGATGATTTGCACAAGCACATCGTCGATGAGATTACATTTCCGTGTGAGAAGTGCGGTGGTGTGATGCATCGTATCCCGGATGTGCTTGATACGTGGTTTGATTCGGGATCGATGCCCTACGCTCAGGATCACTATCCGTTCGAGAATAAGGAGAAATTTGAGCAGACGTTTCCGGCCAACTTCATCGCTGAAGGTGTTGATCAGACGCGCGCCTGGTTCTACTACCAGCATGTCATCGGGACGGCTATCAAAGACAGTAATGCCTTTCAGAATGTCATTGTGAACGGCATCGTCTTGGCCGAAGACGGCAAGAAAATGTCGAAGCGCCTCAAGAACTATCCTGATCCGATGGATATCTTGAACAAGTACGGCGCTGATGCCTTGCGCTACTACCTCCTCTCATCGCCGGTGGTGGCCGCAGAGAACCTAAACTTCTCCGAGCGTGACCTGTCAGACATCATGCGCAATGTCTTTCGGATGCTGTGGAATTCCTATTCGTTCTTCACCACCTACGCGGTGATTGATAACTGGGAACCAAAGCAAGATGCCAAACCATCAGAGAATCTGCTCGACCGCTGGTTACTTTCCGAACTGCAGCTCCTGATCCAAGAAGTGGATGGGGCCATGAGTCGCTATGAATTGAATAAGGCGACCCGGGCCTTTGCACCGTTTGTCGATAATCTTTCCAATTGGTACATCCGCCGCAGCCGGAAGCGTTTCTGGAAATCTGAAGATGATAGTGATAAGGAACAAGCCTACCAAACGCTCTACACCGTACTCATCACCCTCTCAAAACTGATGGCCCCATTTACGCCGTTTTTGGCGGAAGAAATGTACAAGAACCTCACCGGAGAAGAATCGGTACATTTGGCCGATTATCCAGAAGCGGATGAGAGTTTGATTGATGTGGACGTTATGAATCAAATGATTACTACTAGAGAAGTAGTAAAGCAGGGACTGGTGGTGCGTTCTGAGAGAAAAATAAAGGTCAGACAGCCACTCGCTGATGCGTACGTTCTAGCAACAGTTAATCTGTCTGATGAAGTACTAGAAATTATTAAGGATGAGTTAAACGTAAAAAATGTTTCTTTGTTTAAGAACAGAGATTCTTTCGTACAAGAAATTCTAATAGAATTTGGTGGAAATCGAAAACATTTTGTAGCTGAAGATAACGAAAGAGAACTTAATAGACTTGTTGCTGGGACTGCGTTGAATATAGAAATTACCCCCGAGTTGAAACTGGAAGGTGAGATGCGTGAAGTGGTGCGTGCCATCCAGGAAGGCCGCAAGAAAGCTGGCTTCAATGTCGAAGATCGCATCGCGCTTGGCTATGTCGGCAAAGACGATGTTTTCGAAAAGTTTGAAAACGAGATTGCCAAAGAAGTCTTGGCCACGAAAGTGGAAAAAGGTGTGTTTCCTGACGCTGACCATACGGAAGCCATTGCCCTCGATGGCGCAGAGTTTTCGTTTAGTTTGAAACGGACATGAACAATCTCCTGCTGTATTTCAATGCAAATCCAGGCATTGGAATCGTTATTGCGATATTGGCATTATTGTGGGCAGTACTGACTTTTTTTACGAAGAAAAAAAGCAATAAGAGCAATCATTCTAACTCCCCGCACATCCAAAAGTTACCGGAACTCCATCTTCAGTTATATGGGTCGGGTGCAAAAAAGAACTTTGAAGGTCATGTGGAAAAAAGAGACAGCTCAACTTTGGTAATTGAAAGCATCGAAATAGATGGCTCATCGACGACTATTGGACAGCAGTTTACGAAAATACTGCTATTGGAAAACCTAAACTACTCAGTTGCATTGTTTAGCGAAGTAATATCTGATATATCCGTAAAAGTTATTTACCGAGATCTTTTTGGTAAAAGCTACGAGCTTGTTCAAGGAATGTCTCAACAAAAAAGAGCAGATGGTTTATTTAACTTTTCTCTTGTCGGAGCGCCCTTAATCAAAGAGGTTTTTTAAAATGGAACTGCGCTATAACGTCATCGTGCTGCGAAAGAAAGAGGTCGGGGAAACCGATCGCTTGTATACGCTCTATACCGCATCGGCTGGCAAGCTGTCACTGGTAGCTAAAGGAGTGCGCAAGCCCGAAGCCAAATTGGCCGGGCAGCTGGAGACCCTGATGCAGGGCCTGGTCATCGTGGTCAAGGGGCGGGGACCGGGCAAGATTGCCGGAGCGGTAGCGGAAAAAAGTTTTCTCTATTTACGGAGCGACCTCGATATCTTGCGGCGGGTTCTCGATACGGTGGCTATCTTTGATCGCTTGGTAGGGTGGGAGGAAAGTGATCAGGAACTGTTCATGCTTTTGGAAACATATTTAGAACTGGCGAACGGCTTGGCACAGGAAGAAAAAAAGGAGAAAGTATTTCTCTTGACCGAGGGCTTTCTTTTTCAACTCTTCGCTCATCTGGGCTATGGTATCGAAACCGGGGTGTGCGCTGTCTCTGGGAAGAAGCTGACCCAAGGCGAAAAACATTTCTTCAGTCCGAGTGCAGGGGGTGTCCTTCATAATGAACACGCTCATGAGACGCATGGGGCGCTGCCCGTCAGTGAAAGTGTTATCAAGTTGATTCGGCTGTTTCTTGGAAACAAACTCGAGGTGCTACAGAAGATTTCTGTCCCAGACAAAGACCTCCGCGAGGCCCGGCAGGTGACTGCACGCTTCTTTCAGTGGATCGCCGGCTAGCGGTGAGGGCCAGTTTTTTGCTACAATGACATTGTATTATTCTCTCTTTGTTTATGGCTGAGGAAGCGTTGGACGAAAATCTGCACGGACGTGATCTTCACAGTGAACGGACTCGCAGTCATGATGTCTTCATGCCCGGGGGTGACCAGCCGAGCGATGAGAAGCTGGCCGCTTTTCAGCAGACGGAAAATTGGGAGGGTTCACCGTCCTTCACGCAAGGAGACCTCATCATTGCGCCCGGTACGGTGGTACCAGGTTCTCGCAGGGAACTGTGGCGCAAGGGGATCATTTTTTTCTTGGGCGGGATGGCCTGTATCCTCTTAGTCGTCGGCGTGATCATCAAACTGTACACGGTACCGTTTAGTGAAAACAAGATTGCTCTCGCCCTCTCTGGACCGAATGATGTGGCCAGTGCTGAGTCGGTGACCTTTACTTTCGACTATACCAACAGCAACAAGAACGTCCTGAAAAAGAGCTCGGTAGTTTTTGAATACCCGGAAAACTTTCATCCCGAAAGTGTTCCTGGCCTTTCTCTCAATGCTTCGCGAGCTGAACTGGTCATTGGCGACATAGCGGCCCTAGGCTCGGGCAAGGTTACGCTCACGGGAAAGTTTTATGCCTCCAAGGGTGACCACTTCGTTCTCTCGGCCACTCTTCGCTATACCCCAGACACGACGACGAATGTCTTCGAAAAAAAGATTGAGCACCCGGTGACGGTTGGTTCTTCGCCGATCTCATTCGAGATTGCCGCCCCTCTGGAGTTGGCTTCGGACCAGGAAGTACAGTATGACATCAGCTTCACAAATACCGGTGACATCGCTTTTGCCAACCTCAAGGTGAAACTGGAATATCCCGCTGGCTTTACTTTCACAGCCGCCGAACCGAAACCAATCGATGGTAACACACTGTGGGCAGTCGGCAATCTCGCGCCACATGAGAGTGGCTCGATCACGGTACGCGGCAGAATCTCGGGAGCGCGTGATGAACAGAAGACGGTCCATGGCAGCATCGGTTTTTTTCAGGGGGATGAGAATTTCGCGGCCTATGCTGATAATGAACGGAAGGTTCGCATCGTGGCTTCACCTTTTATCATCACCCAGACCGTCAACGGCCATCCCGACTCGGTTATCAATCCGGGGGAGACGCTCCATTATGAGATTGTGTATAAGAACGAGGGCAATGTCGGGGCGCGCGATGCGATCGTCATGGTGGAGGTGGATTCACCATACGTCGATTTGGCCTCGCTTCAGTTTACTTCTCGAGAAGGGAAGGGAGCTTACAGTCAGGCACTGAAGGCTATCGTTTGGAAAGCGGCTGATGTCCCTGCTCTTGGTCGGATCGAAGCGGGGCAGGAGGGCCGGATCGGTTTTTCTGTCGGGACCTATACTGATGTCGTGAAGCGCGCGATAGAGACGGCCAAGAATCCCAGTATCCGGACAGTAGCCAGGATTGATAGTCCGGATATTCGCGCCATCGTTGGCGTGACCAAGGTAGTGGCGAGTAATGTCTTGACCACGAAATTGAACACCGCGGTGACGGGCAGCCTCCAAGGTTTTTACCAGGACGCGCTGTTTCCTAATAATGGTCCTCTGCCTCCAGTGGTCGGCCAGGAAACGACTTACACCATGCACCTGAAACTCAGCACCTCTACCAATGTCGTGAATGATGGTCGGGTGAGTATCCTTCTTCCGACGGGCATCCGCTATACGGGCAAAGAAGGTCCCGTAGATGAAAAGGTGACGTGGAACGAACGAACCAATGAGCTGATGTGGGACATAGGGAGTCTCAGTCCTGACAAGGCACGCGAGATTGTCTTTCAGATCGGACTCACTCCCGATCCGAGTAGCGTCGGACTGGAGCCAACCCTTGTCAGTCAGGCTGTTTTCACCGGCACCGATAGTTTTACTGGGCAGCAGAATGAACTGCGCATGGACAAAAAGACCACACAATTGGGCGAGAACTCCGCCGCTGGAAAAGATAATTCTCACGTACAAGCTGTGACACCCTGACCGAAACTATCATGACACTGTGGCAAGAACGAAAACAACGTGATCAGGCCCGGACAGGGACAATCACGACGCGCAAGGGGAGTCTCCGTACTCCCTTTTTTATGCCGGATGCGACGAGAGCCTCGGTGCGGGGGATGACCTCGGAAGATTTGGAAACGATCGGGGTCGAGGCTCTGGTGGTCAATACCTATCATTTGTTTTTGGCACCTGGTGAAGCGCTCATCAAAGAAGCGGGCGGCATTCATACGTTTATGGATTGGTCGCGGCCCGTGCTTTCTGACTCTGGTGGCTACCAAGTCTACTCGCTCATTCATAAGAACCCAGACTTAGGGAGAATTACCGAAGATGGCGCCGAGTTTCGTTCGGTCCTGGATGGTTCCAAACACCTGCTCACACCTGAGCGAGCGATTCAGATCCAGTTTGATCTCGGAGTGGACATGATGGTCTGTCTCGATGATCCGCGGCCCAATGATGCTTCGGAAAAAGAAATTATTTCAGCGGTGGATCGGACCATTCGGTGGGCTAAGCGCTGTAAGGACGAATACAATCGCCAGTTGGTGGCGCGTGGACTGAACGACACGACTCGGCCCCTTCTTTTCGGTGTCGTACAGGGTGGGATGATGGTGGAGGAGCGTAAGCGTTGCGCGGAAGGACTGGTGGCGATTGGCTTTGATGGCTATGGTTTGGGCGGGCGGCATGTCGATATGGAGGGGAAATTTTTGGGGGAGCTCATGGCTGCCCTGGCCTCATTCATTCCGGAAGACAGCATTCGTTTTGCTTTGGGGGTGGGCAAGCCCGAGGACATCGTTCGTTTGCATGCTGTGGGTTGGGATATGTTCGACTGTGTTATTCCGACCCGGGAAGGAAGGCATGGTAGATTATTTTTGTGGAAAAATGATCTACAAAGCACAAATGCCATCCGCCAGTCGGCGGACCAAATGCCAAACAAAACCCATAGCCAAAATATCCAAATCCAGAATCAGGAGACTGTCATCCCGGACTTGCTCCGGGATCCAGGGGATTCTTTCTACGAGACTATCAACATCAATAACGAACAGTTCACGCGAGATTTTACAGCGGTTGATCCGACCTGTGACTGTACGCTCTGTACCAAGTACACACGCAGTCACTTGCGTCACCTGTTTCGGGTGGGGGAAGCTTTGGCTTTCCGCCTCGCTTCCGAGCATAACCTGCGCTTCTATGTGAGGCTCATGGAAAAATTGCGCTCGCAACCATAAAATCCCGCCCTTTTCAGATGCACACAGTAGGTAACGGTCGTGACATAGTGTGTGCGAGGGGGGCAAAGCATGAAAAAAAGCGCGGCCGTAAGACTCTACGTCGCGCTTGGGTGTGTGGCTTTGGGTTACTCGACAGGGAACCTAGTTTTGCCGAGTGGTGTTCATGGGCAGGATATCGTCCCAGCTGAATTCTTGGCCGCACGGCTTTGTGAGACAGCGGAAACGGTCCGATCCACTGAACGGCACCAAGGTGTCACGTTCCGTGTGTTCGGATTGACACCTTGGGCAGGGCGGGGACTGGTCTCTCCAGTGTCGGTAGAAGAACCACATGACGCCTATCCCAGAAAATATCCAGAGCAGATGCCACGGGGTAGTTGTCCGGAAGATCGCCAGGCCGATCATTGAGGCAATGATTATCACGGTGCATTTTCCGAGGAAGATGATCCTCCGGAGTATGAACCAAGCCAGCCGGACCAGTTGAGATTTTTCCACGATTTCCCATCGGAATGGGCTAAGCCCTTTGGTTATATGGACGTACAGGCTTGAGCGATAAAGCTTTTCCCTGTACACTGGATTTGGATACAACCTTGCCAACACACACGAAATAAGCTATTTTGTCAACCCTTGAAGTATCTCTATGGCCATAGAAAAAAATGATCTCATGGAAAAAATAGTGTCGCTCTGTAAGCGGCGCGGTTTTGTCTTTCCTTCCTCGGAAATTTATGGCGGGTTCGCGGCGGTCTATGACTTCGGTCCGTACGGTGTGGAGCTGGCCAAGAATATTCGGGAGGCTTGGTGGCAGGCCATGGTCCGTGATCACGAAAACATTGTCGGTCTCGACAGCGCCATCTTTATGCATCCGAAAGTATGGGAAGCGTCGGGCCATGTCGGCGGCTTTTCTGACCCATTGGCTGAGTGCAAAGAGTGTCATACACGGGTACGTGTCGATCATGTCCTCGAAGAGGTGGGTGTCTTTGCTGATGAAAAAATGAGCGACGAAGAAATCAATCAGCTGTTTGATTCTGTCCGCGAAAAAGTAGCTTGTCCGAAGTGTGGGAAGAAAAATTTTACAGAAGTAAAGAAATTCAATCAGTTGGTTCAGTCGAACCTGGGGAACTTTACTGGCGACTGGACCAAAGAGCCAACGTATCTCCGTGGTGAGACCTGTCAGGGAATTTATGTGAACTTTAAGAACGTGCTCGACTCCTCGCGGGTCAAGGTACCATTTGGGATTGCTCAGATTGGTAAGGCCTTCCGGAATGAGATTACGGCGCGCCAGTATATTTTCCGTACCCGAGAGCTCGAGCAGATGGAGCTCCAATACTTCGTCCGGCCTGAGGAGGCAGCGACGGTCTATGAGGAGTGGCGCGCCAAACGCTTTCAGTACTATATCGACCTTGGCATCAAGGCAGAAAATTTGCGGTGGCACCAGCATGAGAACCTCGTATTTTATGCCAAGGCGGCCTGGGATATTGAATACAATTTCCCCTTCGGTTTCAAAGAGCTGGAAGGTGTGCACAACCGTAGTGATTATGACCTGACCCAGCACAGCAAGTTCTCGGGAGTTGATTTGTCGTATCGTGATCCGCAGACCAATGAGAAATATACGCCATGGATCGTTGAGACGTCGGTCGGAGTAGGCCGGACCTTTCTCATGGTGATGACCGAGGCCTATACCGAGGAAGAGGTAGGGGAGGGGGATACGCGTATCGTTTTGAAATTCCCGAAGAAGTTGGCGCCGGTCCAGGTAGCCGTGTTCCCGCTCATGAAGAACAAGCCGGAGTTGGTAGAGAAAGCGCGAGAGATTTTCACGACGCTCAAGAAAGATTTCCGCTGTGAATTCGATGACAACGGCAACGTCGGCAAGCGCTATCGCCGCCAGGACGAGATCGGGACGCCGTACTGTGTCACTGTTGATTTTGACACACTGGGTCTCGGTGATGATAAGGCACTGGAAGGTACTGTCACCGTCCGCGACCGCGATACCATGGAGCAAGAACGAGTGAAGATTGAAGCATTGGGAGCATACCTTTCTAAGGAATAACCATACGTATATGCCCATAGTATGAATTGATTTTGACAAAGAAAAAGTTAGCGCTATTGATGCCGAATCGCTATCTCAGTCAATACAAAAGATTGTAGCCGATGAAACGAAGATCGAAGATGTGATTGTCTATGCCAATGACGCGCAGATTAAGGTGAAAGCATGGCCAGTTGAGATTTTTGTGCAGATGAGTGAGCAGAAAGTAATTAATGAAGACGAATTATTTGAGGCCTTGAAAGCACGCATTATAGTTTGGAAAAAAGAGAGTAATTTCCCGCATCCAATTAATCTGACATTTATCCCCATGAAATGGCGGATAGAAGTAAGGCTGTAATTGAAAGAAACGTATGAAATATCAGAAACACACTTTGAAGAACGGTTTGCGCATCCTCTTGGCACCGATGCAGGAGACGGGGACGGCCACGGTCATCGTCATGACGGGAGTCGGTAGTCGCTACGAGACGCGGGCTGAGAATGGTCTAGCCCACTTCCTCGAGCACATGTTTTTCAAGGGCACCAGCAAGCGCCCGACGGCCATGGATATTAGCAAGGAGCTCGATGCTATCGGGGCTGAGTACAATGCTTACACCGGCAAGGACCGCACGGCCTACTACGCCAAAGTGGAGGCGCATCATTGGGAGACGGCTCTCGATGTGGTTTCGGATCTGTTCTTGAATGCAAAGATTGAGCAGGAGGAAATCGATCGTGAGCGTGGGCCAGTACTGCAAGAGCTCAACATGTATGAAGATATGCCCATGCGCCATATTGGTGATCTGTGGGAACTTCACCTCTATGGGGATCATCCACTGGGTTGGGAAATCATCGGTCCCAAGGAAAACATCAAGCGGTTCAAGCGCGCCGACTTTATCAAGTATTTGAACCGTGGCTACGTGGCGGAAAATGTCGTGATCGGCGTGGCGGGTAATATCGATCCGAAGAAAGTGAAGAAGGAAATTGAAAAGCATTTCGCCCTGATCCGTACTGGCCAGGCCCCGACCTTCAAGAAGGCACTCGACAAACAAGCCAAGCCGGAACTCTTCGTGCAAAAGAAAAAAACTGACCAGACGCAGCTCATCGTGGGCGTGCGCGCCTATGATATGTATCATCCTGATCGCTACGCTCTTTCTGTTCTCTCGGTTATCCTGGGAGGTGGTATGTCGAGTCGGCTCTTTATGGCGGTGCGTGAACGGCGCGGTCTGGCCTACAGTGTCCATACTATGGTGGAGAACTTCCATGACGCTGGGTATCTAGCTACGCAGGCCGGTGTCGAACATGAGAATTTGGAAAAAACCATTCAGGTTATTCTCGATGAATACAAGAACATCGCTACAGAAAAAGTAGAGGCTGATGAACTGAACAAAGCGAAAGAGTATATCAAAGGGAAGATGGCCATGGGGCTCGAAGGTTCGGATGATGTGGCAGAGTACCTGGTGACTCAGGAAACGATTCGCGGTGAGATCGTCTTGCCCAAGGAAAAGGCCAAGCTGATTGACGCTGTGACGGCTGAAGACATCCTCCGTGTCGCTGCCGACATTTTCGTCAATAAGAAACTCAATCTGGCGGTCATTGGTCCGAAGGCGGACAAAAAGAAATTGGAAAAAATACTTGTGTTTTGAAAGTTGTGCTTTATTAACGACCTTATGACTATCGACGAACACGTGGAAGTGGGGACCAAAGTATTGCTTCGGACGGCGCTCATGATCGCAGTGGTCTATGTGGCGTATCTGATTCGCGACACGGTCCTTCTTGTTCTCCTCTCCGTTCTAACCGCAGCGGCCCTGGCACCGGCTATTGGGCGGTTGCGTAAACTCGGCTTGTCGCGCACAGCCGCAGTTATTATCTCCTACATGTTGCTCCTGTCCGTGGGCATCCTGCTTTTGGCGGTGTTCTTGCCGCTGTTCTTTTCCGAAATCAAACAGTTCCTGACCAACTGGTCCGAGTATGCCGCGCGCCTGGATACATTTTTCAGCGGGCTTCAGACCTATCTCAGTAGTGTCGGTGTCGAATGGAGTCGGGATGATTTCATTCAGAATATCGACAGTAATATTTCGGTCTGGTTCTCGCAAATTTTCTCGACGACCATCAATATCTTCCGGAGTTTCATTCATTTCATCGGCTATTTCTTCCTGGCCCTCTACCTTTCCCTTGAAGAGAAGGGGATCGAGAAATTTTTTCTCTTGCTGACACC
>JAYVWV010000018.1:0-9356 GCA_043785755.1 Candidatus Moraniibacteriota bacterium | reverse complement strand
GGCATCGAGGAATCCTTTCGCGGAAAATCCGAAGCGCTACTTCGCACTCGATGGCCTCCATCCGAATGGCGAGGGCTACCTCCTCTGGTATAACCTGATCAAAGAGGTGATCCTGAAAAAGGACTACCTTCAAGACAAAAGATAATAGTAAAAATCCCCAGATGGACTGGGGATTTTTCTTTGCTTTGGGAAGCCTTTCTTTAACGAACGGCTTTGACGACAGCGATCAAGACGATGACGCCGATCAGAGCGACAACGAAGATTGAGAGGTTGAAGCCAATGATACCGCTACCGAATACATGGTACCAGCTGATAATATCTTGTATTTCATATAGGACAATTATACTATAAATTTGTTTGTTCAGAAAACCGAGGCTCACTTGTAAGCACATAAAAAACACCGGCTTCAGCCGGTGCTTTCGTCAGTAGCCCCAAGGGGAGTCGAACCCCTCTTACCAGGATGAAAACCTGGTGTCCTAACCGATAGACGATGGGGCCAGCTACAATGTCAAAATCCAAATTTCAAATATCAAAAAATGAAACAAAGAAAAAAGCAGAGGAAACTGCGACGCTAGTATAGCATAAAAAACCTTTCTGACAAGGGTGCGCCTATATCAGGTATTCCCTTCTCCGAAGTGCTGTCTTGGTGGGTTCTCGTAAAGAGACTCTGGGCTAGCTATCCCCCTTGATCATCTTGATGGCCTCGGAGACGGTAGTCATGAACTGGGCGGGGAAGATGATGGTGGAATTTTTCTCGACGCTAATCTCGGCCATGGTTTGGAGTGTCCGCAGTTGCAGGGCGACTGGATGTGACGCGATGATGTCGGCTGCTTCACCAAGTTTAACCGCCGCCTGAAACTCACCTTCGGCGGCTACGATCTTGGCACGTCGTTCCCGCTCGGCTTCCGCTTCTTTGGCCATGGCGCGCTGCATGTTGTCCGGCAGGACAATGTCCTTGATTTCCACCGCTGTCACCTGCACGCCCCAAGGCTCTGTGTGGGAATCGATGACGTCTTTGATTTTCTGATTGATAGCAATCGTTTGAGAGAGTAGTTCATCGAGCTTGAATTGTCCGATGACGTTGCGCACCGTGGTCTGACTGATCTGATTGACAGCATTGTAAATGTCCTCGATAGCGATGACGGATTTCTGGGCGTCAATGATGTGGTAGTAGGCGACGGCGGCGATATCGATGGAGACATTATCTCTGGTGATAATTTTCTGGGAAGGAATACCCATGGTGATGGTGCGGAGCGCCACTTTGGTCATTTGTTCGAGAACCGGGATGAGGATGATAAGTCCGGGCCCGCGTACCCCGGTGCACTTACCCAAAAAGAAGATGACCCCACGATCGTACTCCTTGACCACCCGGAGCGATGCGACCAGTAAAAGGACGGCGATAAAAACAAAGGAAAAAAAATACATAGACCGCTTACCATTTTATGGATTAACTTGTAAGTTCCGTCAATATAACACATTGGTTTCCAAAGCGTTTTGTTGGCAGACCTGGGCGTAGGCGAGGGCACTGGGGCGGATGGTGCGGGTTTGGGTCGTGCGGTCGACAGCGATCAAACCGAAGCGCAGGAAAAAGCCTTTGTCCCATTCGAAGTTATCGAGAAGCGACCAGTAGAGATAGCCGCGCACATCCGCACCGTCGGCGATGGCTCGGTGGAGGGCGCTCAAGGCGGCCGGGATAAATTTCTGGCGCAATGTATCGGAGGCATCGGCCAGGCCGTTTTCGGTGACGTACAGAGACTTGCCGTAGTGCTTCAGTTCAGAGAGGACGTGATAGAGCGATTCGGGATAGTATTCCCAGCCGAAGTCGGTTTGGATCTCGTTTCGGTTTTTGTTGTACCCCCAATCGATCAGGTGGTGGTGGTAATGATTGACCCCGATGAAATCTTGGTGCGCGACAATCTTGCGGAGGAACCATTCATTCCATACAGAGTCGGCCAGTTTTTTGAGCAGGCGATTGATGGGCGCGTTGCGAGCAGCTTCGAACCAGATGTTGTGCTTGGCGATACCGACTTGGGCCTGGGGGGATATTTTCTTGATAGCAGTGTAGGCGAGTCGGTGGGCCTCTGCTTGTTTCTTTTGGGCCGAGAAGAATGAAAAGAGGTTACGGTGCATCGGTGGCCAGATACCTTTTAGGTAGGCACCGCCGGCGTAGACGTCGGGCTCGTTGATCGTGATCCAGAAACGGACGTCCGCTCCGAGCGCTTGCACCACCTTTTCGGCATAGCGGGCGAAGAGTTGGGGGAAGGCTCTGCTCTGTACGCCGCCCTGCTCTGCCAACCAGAGGGGGAGGGTGAAGTGAAGGAGCGTCACAAAGGGTTCGATACCACGCTCGCGGAGCGCTCGGATAACCTCCTGGTAGTGTTCGATCTCGTGCTCGTCGAATACTCCTTCGGTCGGTTCGATACGCGCCCACTCGATAGAGAAACGATGGGCGTTGTGATGCAGTGACTGGGCCAGATCGAAATCCTCTGTGAAACGCCGGTAGTGTTCGCAGGCGGCGCCGGAGATATAGTTGTTCGGATTAGTGGCTTCCGCGCGGAATTTTTGCCAGTGGGGATTCCAAGTGAAAGATGCTTCCGATGCGCGGGCCAAGCGCTCGGCGTTTTTCTTTTCCCACTCGCTCCAATCGTTGTGCATCCCGCCCTCTACTTGGTGAGCAGCCGTGGCCGCACCCCAGAAAAATCCATCAGGAAATGACAGTTTGGACATAGGGGATGGGTGCTACAGATAAGTGATAATGTGTGCCTTGCCGGAATGGCTTGTTTCTGATAGAATAGCACATTTGGAAGGGGAGGAGGAGAGAAGTGCTATAATGAAAAAATAATGTCAGAGATACCTCAAAAATTTGAAAGCATTGCTTCAGTCAATGATCCGAAAGGGGTCGGGAAAACAGGGCGCAGCCCGTTGAGAACCGTGGGTTCTCAAAATGAAAATGAAGTTTTCGTTTTTCCTGATCCTAAGACAACGGAGCCTAAAAAGCGCCGGGTGCAGCGGGCCATCGAGATGATTCCCGGTCTTTTGACGTGGACGACGCTCATCGGGATGGTGGTGCTGTCTTTTATTGAGCCGGTGTGGGCAGCGCTCCTGGTCATTGTTTTTGATATCTACTGGATTCACAAGGCTTTCTATATTTCGATTTTTTCGGTGGCGGGCAACATGGATGTCGAGGAGGGACGGCGCATCAATTGGTGGGAGCGGTGTCAGAACATTGCTCATCCGGAAGCATACAGCGCCATGTTGAAAGAACGTACCAAAGAAATGTATGCCAGCTTGCAAGAAATGTCGTTCTTTCATTGGCGTGAACGACGAACCGTGCGCAAGGAAATTGCCCGTTTGAAAAAAATCCGCCGCGAGACACGGGCGCTCATGCCCATCGAAGACCAGATCATGGACTGGCGCGATATCATCCACGTGGTACTTCTGCCGACAGCGGGGGAGCCGGCCTCGGTCATCGAACCAGCTATCCAGTCACTTCAGGAGAACAACTTTCCCAAAGAACAGATGATCATCCTTTTGGCGACGGAAGAACGCGAGAATCCGGAGACCCGTTTGCCTAAGGTGGAATATTTGAGCAAGAAATTCGAGGGCGTGTTTCGAGACTTTCTGGTGACGACCCATATCGTGGCGACCGGGGAAATGAAATGCAAGGCTTCCAACGCTGCTTTCGCGGCTCGGGAACTGATGAAATACCTCGACCTCCATGGCATCGATTACAAACGAGTGATCTTTTCTAACTTCGACTGTGACAGCGTGGCCCATCCGGAGTACTTCGCGGCCCTCACTTACGAATACATCACCGATCCTAAGCGTCTGCAGCGGGCCTATCAACCACTGCCCATGTACCACAACAACATCTGGGATACCAACGCCTTCGTGCGTCTGGTGGTGACGGGCTCGTCTTTCTGGCACCTCTATCAATCGACACGCCGAGAGATGGTGACGTTTTCGTCGCACTCGGAACCGTTCGATACTTTGGTCAAGGTCGGGTTTTGGCCGGTCAATATGATCAGTGAGGACAGTGTCATTTACTGGAAGTGTCTCGCCTATTTCCATGGTGACTATCGAGTCCAGCCCGTCCATCTGCCGATTTCGCTCGATGCGGTATTGGCCGAGACCTACTGGAAGACGCTCGTCAATCAGTACAAACAGAAACGGCGTTGGGCCTATGGTATCGAGAACTTTCCCGTGACCATGCGTGCCATCTGGCCGGACCGGGGGATCGCGCTCCGCACCAAACTGCGTATCACTTTTGAAATGCTCGAGGGCCACTATTCCTGGGCGACGACGTCGTTCATCCTGACGTTCCTCGGCTGGTTGCCGCTCGTCTTGGGTGGCTCTGCTTTCCGCGAGAGTGTCCTGGCTCACAATCTGCCCTTCGTCACCAAGACCCTCATGACTCTCGGCATGGCGGGGCTCCTCATCTCTATCCCGATGTCGCTCCTCTCGCTCCCGCCGCGGCCACGTCGTTATCATTGGAGTCGTCATTTTCTGATGCTTTCGCAGTGGCTTTTGATTCCTCTGGTCGGCTTTCTTTCGGCTCTGCCAGCGATCGATTCTCAGACGCGGATCCTTTTGGGCAAGTACTTCGGCGAATTCTGGGTGACGGAAAAGATGCGGAAGTAAGGGGAGAATGACATCGTTAAAAAAACTGAGGGAAGGCTGGTGAAAACTCTCTGGGTTTTTGCTCGTAGTAGTGGTAGAACAGTATCAAACTTTACTATGCGCTTTCTTCTCATTTTCCAAAATATCGTCATCGCCATTTCCCTGCTCCTTTTGGCGTTCATCCCGATAGCCATCCAGATTTTTGGCTATGGTTTTGACTTCAAAGGAGCGCTCTACCTGATCTCTCTTTCGGTCGTCGTTTTTGTCATGATTATCCGACCGTTGGCTGATGTCACGGGCTGGCTCTGGCTGCGTCGTTTGGTCATCCTGCGCAAGGGCTTTGGTATCTTGTCGGCCTCTATCATCGTGGGCCTGCTCATTAATACCCTCGTCACGCCAGAGTCTACCTATCTCTCGTCACTCCTCACACCGGCCTACTTTTCACTCAATCGTCTCGTTCTGTTTGCTCATATAGGAGACTGGTCGGGATTAATCCTCCTTCTCACCTCGAATACTTTTTCCCAGCGTTTATTCAAGCGTAATTGGAAGCGGATCCAGCGCCTCTCCTACGTGTATTTCTATGCCGGCGCTATCTACGAAGCGTTCACCATCGGCAGCCTCTTCGCCCTCTACACCTTGTTGGTTGTCACTAACCTGACGGCCTTGGCCTGGGCGGTCAACCGTCTGCGGCGTGCTGAATCCGCCGTCGTAAGCGGAGCCTTGGTCGGGGCGTAGTCCTCCTCTATTCCAAGTGAATTTTTTCTTCGAAGATTTTGAGCGCCTTCCGTAGAAGCGGGTGCTTGGTCAGTGTCGGATCGCTTTTTAGGATCGTTTTCGCTTCATCGCGCGCGATCTGGATCAGTTTCATGTTGGTCAGGTTTTCCATGGCGATATCGGGTATCCCTGATTGACGGGTACCGAAGAACGCGCCCGGACCACGGAGCGCCAGATCGGCCTCGGCGATGGCGAAGCCATTGGTGCTTTTGACCAAGACTTGCAGCCGTTCATTTTCACTTCCGGATTTCCCGGCCTGCCCGCCTGAGCTTCCCGCGGGAGTGGGATGCTGGTGGGGCAGCAAGAAACAGTAGGACTGGTGGACATCGCGTCCGACACGGCCCCGGAACTGATGGAGCTGTGCCAGGCCGAAGCGCTCGGCTTCTTCGATCAGGATAACACTGGCATTAGGGACATCGATACCGACTTCGACGACGGCCGTCGCTACCAGAATATCGTATTTTTTTTCTTTGAAATCGCGCATGACGATTTCTTTTTCTTTGGCTTTCATCTTGCCATGGAGGAGCCCGATAGAAAGGTGAGGAAAAACCGTTTCGGTCAGATGCTGGTGTTCGACACTGGCGGCTTTGACGTCTTTTAAGTTGAGCGATTCTTCGACCAAGGGGAAGATGATGAAGACCTGGCGACCTTTTTTGATTTCTTCCTGAACGAAAGTATAGATCCGTGTGCGATCCGCCGCGTTTTTGGCAATCTTGGTGATGATGGGCAGACGATTTTTCGGCAGTTCGTCTAAGAGCGAGAGATCAAGGTTGCCGAAGAAGGCGAGCGAGAGGGTGCGTGGGATGGGGGTAGCGGTCATGCTCAAAAAGTGCGGCACCGCTGCTTGTGAACCGTCGCTACTGTGAAATGTCAGTTCTTGCAGACGGGCGCGCTGTGAAACTCCGAAGCGATGTTGTTCGTCCACTACTATCAGGGCGAGTTTTTCGAAGGTCACGTCCTCTTGGAGGAGAGCGTGCGTGCCGATGATAATTTTGGGAATACCGGCGGCGATGGCTTTGAGAAGGGTGGGGCGAGTCGTGGTTTTGTCATCGAGGATGCGGTAGCTCCCGGTGAGGAGGGCGACGCCGTGCCCTGTTTCGGCGAACAGATGGCTCAAGCTCTCGAGATGTTGGCGGGCCAGGACTTCTGTTGGAGCGAGGAGCGCTGTTTGGAAACCATTTTCTGCTGCGACGAAAGCGGCGAGCGCCGCCACGACGGTTTTACCACTTCCCACATCGCCGTTTAAGAGCCGGTTCATGGGCCGCGGCCGTTCTGTATCTTTCAGGATCTCGAAGCTTGCTTTGCGCTGGGCATCAGTCAGGGTGAAGGGGAGAGTAGCGACAAATTTTTTGACAACGGTCTCATCGAAGGGAAGAGCAGGTGCCTTGGCTGTCTCGAAGAGTGCTTTGACCTGGAGTGCTTTCAGTTGGACGAAGAGCATTTCGTCAAAGGCAAAACGTTTGCGGGCAATCAGTTCGTGCTCGGCATCTTCTGGGAAATGAATATAGAAAAGGGCCAGTTTCAGTGAAGGGAGGTGGAGCTTCTTCAAAATTTCTTCTGGCACTGGATCGGGGAAGTCCATCAGCTTCTGAAAAATACCGGAGAGTTGCCAGCGGAAGAAGCGTGACGTCAGACCAGCGGTCTCTGGGTAGACCGGCACCAGGCGGCCAGTGTGGGTGGCGTCGCGGGCTGAGCGCTCGAAGGCCGGGTTTTGCATGAGCAGCCCCTCGCGATCGCGGGTGACTTTGCCACTGACTCGGATGGTCATGCCTTCCTTCAGTGTTTGTGAGACGAAGCGCTGATTGAACCAGAGGAGGCGGAGTACGCCAGTCCCATCTTCGATGGTCGCTTCAGTCAGAAACATTTTTTTCTTCCAGGTCTGCCCAGCCTTGATGGCGGTGATGGTACCTTCGAGGGTGCACTTTCCTTCCGCTGCTAGCGTAGCGATAGAGAGTACTGCCGAGTAGTCTTCGTAGCGGAAGGGGAAATGGTAGAGGAGGTCGCGGATAGTCAAAATCCCCAAGTGACCCAATTTGACCAGGCTGGGTTTTTTGATAGTGAGGATGTGGGAGAGAGGGGTATCGAAAGTCATATTTTTCAGTATACCACCACGCCTAGAGGTTCTTGTGGTACTCGGGGGCGGCGGAAAAAAAGCAGACCCGAAGCACACGAGGGTGCGACGGGCCTGAGAAAATCCCTTGCGGGGATCGAGGAGATCGAGAATGGGTGAAGTTGGTCAGTTCATGCTGCCTGCTTGGCGCCAGGAGTTCTGGAGCGTCGCGTGGTCATGGCGGCAGGTAAGGCGGTTTCAGGGGCAGAGGAGTCGTCAATCGGCTCTTTCATCTCCACTGCGGAGGTGTTGAAGCCGATTTCTTGAAGCATGGCGCACGCGTCCTTCAGCATGCTTTTGGTGCACATGTCGGGAGGCGTGAGTTTGGGGGTGAGTTGCAAGCCATCGTCGATGTTGCTCACGACGAAAGCCTTGAGATCGGCGCTGAGCTGTGCCTTGTTGGCATAGCCAATGACGTTCCCGAGGTTTTTGGCCCAGGGAGCATTGCCGGCGAAGAGCGCCAGGAAGAATCCCTGGCGGTTGAAGGTGATCTTGGTCACCGTGTAGGGAAGGCTCATTTTTTTCCTCGAACTTTCTTGTTCAAATAAAAATAGATGTTGTTCCACCGATTCTCGTTTTCTCGATTGTATTGTTATAGGTACCAGGGTTACAGTAGTGAAAAAAAGCCTTTTTGTCAAGGAAGAAATGCTATATAAATGTGTCCCCGCGTGGAGTCGAACCACGATCTCAGGCTTCGGAGGCCTACGCTCAATCCGTTGAGCTACGGGGACGAGAGCTTTCTCATACTACTGAAAGACTCGCTAAAAAGCAAAAAAGACTCATTTCGGAACCTTCTTCTTTGTGCGCCCGGCAAGAGATCTGACTACTCGTTCTGCTCTGGCGGAACTGCGCTCTATAGGGCTTCCGCCCTCTAGTCCTCGAGGACTCGGTCACCCCAAACAGGAAACTCCCGCCCGCCTAGACTCACGCTAGTCGAGGCTGGTTTCCCGACCCCTTCCCGTCCAATTCTTGGCCGGCGCGTAAGAAAAAACTCCTTTCGGAGTTTATTTCATTTACAAGTGCGCCCGGCAAGAATCGGACTTACGACCTTCTGGACCGCAACCAGACGCTCTATCCACTGAGCTACGGGCGCAACAAACCATGACCATTTCGGTACAGGGTACCCTTAAATATGCAGGAATTTCTCTAAAGTGTCAACCAGCCCGGGCTCGTGCTTGTCTTCGGGGATGAAGCGAATCAGAGTTTCGTAGAGGGCGGCTACAGGGAGAGTAGTAATGGGGATGTGGACGTGCGAGACGATACTGCCGTTGGTTTTGATGGAAAGAAGGTTGTCGAAGGGTGGTTCGTCGTAGAGGTGGAAGGATTCGATAGCTTCGTACTCATAGAATTCCTTGGCGGCGATGATGCCGCGCGTCGTGACATAAAAGGGGAGCGTGCGTGGCTCATGCCCCATAGCCAGGTAGCCGGTCATACCGATCAGGATAAAGGTGATGGCCATGAGCGGACTGTTGGTGTAGAGGGCCCAGGCAATGATGAGGATAAGGAGGAAGACAGTGACGGTGCGTGCCTTGGGTCCGAGTTCCAATGGGTCATGCTCCGGAGCGTCCCAATGGAGGAGGATTTCGCCATAGCGTGGTGCCAAGGCGTGAGCATCGGGCTCAGCATAGCGGGGGAAAGATTGTGGTGCGTTCATAATGATTTGTTTTCTCTACTATACCACATTTTTCTCTGGCTGAGAGCCCTTCACAAGGACAAGTTCGCCTGATACCATAGCAGGAGCGCAGATAGTACCTTGTGGCGGTGCAGGTGGTTCAAAAAATTTGGAGGAGTGGCCGAGTCCCGCCCAAGGCGGGCAGGGGTTGAAGTTTATCCGCCTTTGGCGGAGCAACGG
>JAYVWV010000017.1:0-31471 GCA_043785755.1 Candidatus Moraniibacteriota bacterium | reverse complement strand
CCCCAGCAACGCAGCGCTCTGATTCTCTGGCGCTTGGGTCACTTGGGCAACAAGACCCTTGGACCCTTTGACACTTTGCATTCGCAAGTCTGCAAAACCGACCCTGGAAACTACCACGTAGTGACCAGGGGTTTTTTTTGATATAATAAAGTTGGTATGTTGGAAATTTCTTTCGGCCATGGCTGAAAGGTTAGGATACTGGAAATGAAATGTGCCAGAGTAGTTGCGTCCTCCGGTTGGAGGATTCAGCTAGCGTGCCACTTTGTTTTCAAAAAAATAGAGAGCGTTGGTGTCTTGAACTGGCGGACTTCAAGGTCCGGAATACAATACAGCTTTGAGAGGACACTTTCGACTGGTTTCAGTTGGAGACTCGAAAGGCAGTGCAATAGATGGTTCAAGACACAAAGTCTTCGCCGTGAATGTCAACTGGAACTCCGACAACCGTCAGTGGAATGTCAATGACTGGAGGCTTGACGAGAATGGTAACTGGAATGCCGACAATCAGGTGCTTTACCCCAGCCACCCTCTTCATTTTCTCTCACTTTTTCGGTGAGAGTTTTGTTTCCAGACCTCGTTTCCAGCCACCAAGCATGCGACCTACTTCTTCCAATTCAGTAGAAAGAGCTGTATACTTCTTCGTATCAATCAGTGTGTTTTCCCAGCCGATTTGTAGAAAGAACTTCAAAAGATCCAGTTTGCCGATAGCGGCAACGAGATATTGAAGTTTTACTTCTGATTTTGTATACTGTGCCCGGAAAATGATTTCCAGTGTGTCGAGAAAAAGCTTATCTATCTTTCCTCCAAATGTATAACGATGAAGTTTTGGAATATGTCCGATTTGATTCTGCCACAGTTGATAAATAACCTTGAACCTTTGCAACAAGGGGAGAACTGCGGGGGGGGGGGCTGTTAAAAGAAGGCATAAGAAAAAAGTAAAATTATCTCACACTTACTATCATATCATCTCTCCTGAGAATCTCCTCGAAGCCTGGAAGGAATTTGTGCAAGGAAAACGCACTCGAAAAGATGTTCAGGAGTTTGAAATTCACCTCATGGACAATATCCTAGCGCTTCATCGAGAACTTTTTTTGAAAACCTATGTGCATTCAAAGTATGAAGCTTTTAATATTTCTGACCCAAAACCGAGAAACATCCATAAAGCGCAAGTCTGTGACCGACTCTTGCATCGTGCAATATACCGCATATTCTACCCTTTCTTCGATACAACGTTTATTGCTGATTCTTACTCTTGCCGAGAAGAGAAAGGCGTGCACAGGGCACTCGACCGTTTCAAAATTTTTGCGAATCAAGTATCCAAGAATCGCACAAAACCACTCTTGGTACTGAAATGTGATGTCAGAAAGTTTTTTGCTTCTATCGACCAGGGCGTGCTTCTGGATATATTGAAGGGGCGAATTATTGATCCGGATATTATCTGGCTTCTTGGTCAGGTAATTCACAGCTTTTCTTCTACAGGAGAAGGTAAAGGTCTTCCACTAGGTAATCTCACTTCCCAGCTCTTGGTCAATATCTACATGAACGTGTTTGATCAGTTTATGAAACATCAGGTAAAAGCTAAATACTATATCCGTTATGCGGACGATTTTGTGATCTTTTCCCAGGATAAAGAATGGCTTGAAAGAGTGCTCCTTCAGATTCAGGATTTTCTCGAATTTCGCCTCTGTCTTGGACTTCATCCTGATAAAGTTTTCATCAAAACACTGGCATCCGGAGTGGATTTCTTAGGTTGGAAACATTTTCCTCATCATCGTGTACTGCGTACCACAACCAAAAAGAGGATGTGGCGTAACATTGAGCAGAAAGAAGGAAAGAAAGAGACGGTACAGTCGTATCTTGGGATGTTGTCGCACGGGAATGGGAGAAAGTTACAGGAGCAGTTGAAGGCAGAAAAAATAAACCGCTAGTTGTGATATAATGAGAGCAAAGAAACACAAACATGAAACGATTTTCCGGAGATATTTCTATTGTCTTGGGCGGTGCGGCCGGCCAGGGCGTCCAGACGGTGGAGGCCCTGCTCGTGCAAGTACTCAAGCGCGAGGGCTACCATGTCTTTGCTATCAAGGAATACATGTCGCGTATCCGTGGTGGGAGTAATTCTACTGAGGTGCGCGTGACCGATGGTCGACGCGGGGCTTTTGTTGAGCGCATCGACCTTCTTTTTGCCATGGACAAAGATGTTGTGCCGCACTTGGCAGCACGCATCAGTCAGGACACGATCATTTTAGGTGAGCGCGACAAGATTATAGCGGGCGCAAGTGACCGGTCGGTGACGAATATCCCTTTTACTCAATTTGCCAGTGAGCTCGGCAATCCCATCTTCACCAGCACGGTGGCGGTCGGGGTAGCCCTCGGGATTCTGAACGCCGACGAGCAAGTTTTTGAAGACTACCTGCGCGAGCATTTTGCGCGTAAGGGTGCGGATGTCGTGCAAAAGAACGTCGAAGCAGCAGCCAAGGGCTATGCTTTTGGTAAACATCTGGCCTACGATGCCGGAATCGAAGTCCATATCAAGCGTCATGCAGCAGTCAAAGAGGAAGTCCTCATGGATGGTATCACAGCGGTGGGTCTAGGGGCATTGGCGGCCGGGTGCAACTATATTTCATCGTACCCCATGTCACCGGGGACAGGTCTCCTTACTTTTTTAGCGGAACAGGCGGAACCGTTTGGGGTGGTAGTCGATCAGGCCGAAGACGAGATTGCTGCTATCAACCAGGGACTGGGAGCCTGGTACGCCGGCGCGCGTGCTGTCGTGACCACCTCTGGTGGTGGGTTTGCTCTCATGACCGAGGGGGTGAGTTTGGCGGGGATGATCGAAACACCCATCGTCATTCATATCGGGCAGCGGCCGGGACCGGCCACGGGATTGCCTACGCGCACTGAACAGGCTGATCTCAATCTCGTGCTCTATGCTGGTCATGGCGAATTTCCGCGGGCTATCTTTGCCCCTGGGACGCCGGAAGAAGCCTTCCTGGTGACACAACAGGCTTTTCATATTGCGGACAAGTACCAGAGCCCAGTTTTCGTCTTGACCGATCAGTACCTCGTCGACGCCATCGGGAGTTTTCCGGAGGCGTCATTGAAGCGCCTGCCGATGAAGAATCATATCGTCGAGACCGAGGCGGATTATCGGCGCTATGCCTTGGCGGATGATGGTGTCTCTCCACGTGGTGTGCCAGGGCATGGTGTTGGTCTGGTGGGGGTGGACAGCGACGAGCATGATGAGGCGGCCCATATCACCGAGAGCGCCCTGGTGCGTCTTTCGATGCACGAGAAGCGTCTTTCTAAAATGGTTGGTATCCGTAAGGAGACTTTGATACCGACTGAGATCGGCGCCGTCGCAGAGGCAGAGACGGTCATCGTGACCTGGGGATCAAATCGCGGAGTCCTTGAGGAGGCCCTGGAATTGTCTGGTCGAAGTGACATGGCCGGGCTTCATTTCAGCCAGGTGTACCCACTACCAGAGAAAGCGAAGAAACTTTTGGCAAAGAAGAAGGTAGTGGTCATGGAGAACAACGCTACCGGACAGTTCGCTCATCTTCTTCAGCTGGAATACGGCATTACGGTTTCTGAGAATATCTTGAAATATAATGGTGATCCATTTTCTGTTGAAGAAGTAGTAGCGAAACTTAAAAAGTTAATTTAATTTGATATGTCATTTTTCCAACCAACACGATATACGTGGAAGACCCTCGGTATTCTATTTATTGTGGCAATAGCTATATCTGCATTAGGGGTATTGTTTAATGACACTTTCGGACCACTCGTCGCTTTCTTCGTCTACGGGCCATTATTTTTAATGGATTTAGTTGGCCTACCAGTTTTTCCTGGGGGGGCGGGTTGGGGTTGGGATTCACCAAACTTTTTCGGATGGACAGTCTTACTCATTTTTTACGTTTTAATGGGATATATAATTGCATCACTCATTTCCAAGGCGATAGCTTTAAGGAAAAATTTTAACTAGCAATGTACGTTGTTGTATGATCGACAAAAAACTGTACGACATGCCGAAAGAAACGGACATGGCCTGGTGTCCGGGTTGTGGCAACTTTCCTATTCTCAATATTGTCAAAACGGCTCTGGCAGAGTTGGATATTATGCCCAACGATGTGGTGATGTGCTCTGGTATTGGTCAGGCTGCCAAGACGCCACACTATTTGCGGGTCAATTATTTCAACGGACTTCATGGGCGGGCACTTCCGCCAGCGATCGCCATCAAGATCGCCAATCCTAAATTGACTGTCATCGCTGAGTCGGGTGATGGTGATACCTATGGGGAAGGGGGAAATCATTTTATGCATACGATTAGGCGTAATCCTGATATCACCAGTATCGTCCATAACAATATGGTTTATGGACTGACCAAGGGCCAGGCTTCGCCGACGTCAGAGAAGGGTATGAAGACACCGGTCCAGATCGGGGGTGTGGTGCTCGAGCCGTTTAATCCCATGGCGACCGCCATCACCCTCGGGGCGACATTTGTGGCACGCGTTTTTGCCGGCGATATCATGCAGTCGAAGGAAATCATCAAGGCGGCCATACAGCACAAAGGCTACGCTCTGGTGGATGTTTTCCAGCCCTGCGTGGTTTTCAATAAACAGAATACCTATCAGTGGTTCAAAGAACACACATTTTATCTCGATGAAGCGCACGACAAGGCCGATAAGATGAAAGCACTGGCTCTGGCGTTTGATCAGGAACACATGGCACTCGGCGTGCTCTATCAGGAAACGGGGCGTCCCAGTTATGAGGGGTTAGTGCAGAAGGGGGACGTGCCGCTTCACGAGCAGGTGAGAAACAAAGCGCTCCTCGATGGGTTGATACAAAGTTATCGATAATCAAAACCACCTCTTTATGAGGCGGTTTTTTTCTTTTCTAATCAAGGCCGAGTTTGATGCGAGCGTCGGCAGTCATTTTGTCCGGCGTCCAGGGCGGGTCGAAGGTGAGGTCGATTTTGACGTCTTCAATTTCTGGCAGTTCCATCACCTTCTCCTCAATCTCCTTTTGGATCTGGCCGAAGAGGGGGCAGCCGATGGTGGTGAGGGTCATAGTGATAGCGCAGACGCCTTCTTTGGAAACGATGACACCGTAAATGAGGCCGAGCTCAAGAATCGACACACCTAATTCGGGATCGAGGACGAGGTCGAGCTTTTCTCGGACGGCATTTTCAATTTTTGGTGCGTTCTTTTTGGGCATAACTTGGTGAGACGGTGAATCCCACAAGATTCATTCTCGATGCCACCAAAACTCCTGCGAGGTTTTGGTTGACGTGAAAGTGATTGATTCGCAAAAGCGAAGCCAGGCTCAATCACTTTCACGTCGCGCTAAATGAAATTGCGGGATTCTGCGCTTTCAGTCGTATTTATTCTGGGAAAATTTTCTTACCGGTCTCATCTTTGATGATGATGGCACTGACGGGACAGGCGCGGGCAGCGTTCAGGATAGTTTCCTGGTCGTCTTTATCGACGGTAGCCAGGATGCCAGCCTTACCCTCATCATCGAGTGCGAAGGTATTGGCGGCCATAGCGGTGCAGGGAGCCGCTCCGATGCAGGCGCTGCGATCAACTTCGACAGTCCAGCCGTTTTTCAGGGTAATTGGCCCGGAGACTTTGGCTTCGTCTTTCCATTGCGACATATGGCGTACACTAAGTTATTTATTTTCCTTCCTCCAAGCAACTCCCTTGCGCCACCAAAAACCGGCGAGGATTTGGTTGACCTGTAGCCGAAACTTTTCGTCTCACGAAAAGACCTGCTTTCGGCTGCAACGTCTCGCAAGAGAATTCTTGGAGGAAGGAAACGCTATTTGGTTATCGGTATGTTGAGAGCTTTCTTCAATGTTTCGAGCGAGAGTAGCCCACACTTGATGCGACTCGGCGAAAGTGTCACACCGAGGAGTTCGAGCACATCTTTTGGTTCCAATGCCAGAGCTTCCACTACAGGCATTTTTTTGATTGCCTCTGTCAGGAGTGAAGCGGAAGCCTGCGAGATGGCACAGCCGATACCGGAAAACCGGACATCTAGAATAATATCATTTTTCACCACGATGTCCATCTGTAGTTTGTCACCGCAACTAGCATTGATGGCCTTGGCCTGGTGAGTGGGGTGCTCGAGGAGGCCCTGGTTTCTCGGATTGCGGTAGTGATCGAGGATGGTTGCTTGGTAGAGGTCACTCATAGGATAGAGTGAATTTCTTTGAGGGCGGTGATGAGTTTTTCGATATCATCCTCGGTGTTATAGACCGAGAGACTGATGCGGGTGGAGGCTGAGAGGTTGAGTGCCTCGTGGAGAGGGGCGGCACACTGTAACCCAGCACGGGTGCAGATATTTTTTTCTCCCAAGAGATGAGCGACATCGTGTGGGTGGTCACCGGAAAGAACAAAGGAGACGATGCCGCTTTTATGTCCGGGTGAACCATCTCCGATAATCTGGATTGTCTCACCGAATTCCTCGGTCAGGCGCTGACAGGTGTAGAGAGCCAGAGTATTCTCGTGAGCATGAATCACTGCGAGGCCGATATCTTCGATAAACGTGATGGCCGCTCCGAGACCGATGACACCGGCAATGTTCGGGGTGCCGACTTCGAAGCGGTGGGGTGACTCTTTATAGAGTGTTTCGGGAGCGCAGGCATCGAGGACCATGCCACCACCAAAAGAGACGGGGGCGAGATCCTTGATGACGGAGTGTTTGCCGTAGAGTACACCAACGCCAGTAGGACCGAAAGTCTTGTGCCCGGAGAAGGCGACGAAGTCGGCGTCCCAGTCGGTGACGCTTAAGGGCATGTGGCCGACAGCCTGGGCGGCATCAACGATGGTGATACTTCCGGGATGGATTTCTTTCGCCAGTCGAATGATATCCTGCACAGGATTGATGATACCTAAGACGTTGGAGATGGCACCGAGCGCGACGATCTTGGTCCGTTGGTCAACCATTTTTTGGAATGCTTCCAGAGTGAGTAACCCATCAGCAGTCACCGGCACGACCCGAAACTCTGCCCCTGTTTTTTTGCACAGCTCTTTCCATGGCAAGAAATTGGAATGGTGCTCGAGGGCAGTGACAACGATATTATCGCCGGCCTTTATCTGTGAGGTGAGGAGCGCTGCGGCCAGGTTGAGTGAAGCGGTTGTTCCGGAAGTGAAGATGATTTCTTCGGGACTGGTGGCGCCGATAAAAGTGGCTACCTTAGTACGAACGTGTTCAAAGGCTTCGGTAGCTTGTTCAGCTAGGGGATAAATGCCCCGGGCGATGTTGGAAGAGTATTCTTCATAATAAGCACGTTCAGCTACGATGACCGAAGCGGGCTTGAGGGCCGTCGCCGCCGCATCCAGATAGATGAGGCCGGGCTGGTGCGTAAAAAGAGGGAAGGCTTGTTTCGTGTCTTTAATTTCCATACGGAGAGGATAGTGGCGTGACTTGTCCCATCAAGGCTAGCACCTTTTCCTTCTCCTGAGAAGAAACGAGCTCACCTAAGGCGTTTATGGAGGAGCGGAAAAAACCGCTGATGAGGAGCGTCTCTGCCTGTTTTGGGGAAAGGCCTCGTGCTTCGGCAAAAAAGAGCGTCTCTTGATTGAGGGGACTGGTGCTGGCCGCATGGTGGCAGCGGACATCGTTATTCAAGATTTCCAGAGCCGGCTCGGAGAAGGCCTGGGCGCTTGGTGAGAGGAGAAGATTGCGATTTTCTTGCGAGGCATCGGAGAGAACGGCATCTTTCCCGATAGAGATCGTTCCGCGGTAGGTGAACGTTGCTTCGTCTTTGAGGATGCTTTTTACCAAGGCATGAGAGACGGTTTGTGGGGCGAGGTGTTTTTGGGAAATGGTCAGTGCCCGGCGTTCTGTCCCTGCTCCATTAAAAAAGGCGAAGATATGGGCGGCGGCGTGTTCACCCTGGAGCTCGAAGGAGATGTCACCCGAACGGTTGAGCAGGAAGAAAACGCACTGCTCATCTTTTTTGAGCGTGTAGAGAGTTTCTTTGTCAGTTGTAATATCAATGAATTTCATACCCTTATCCTATGCTGCCACCCATTTCCATGTTAATGAGACGGTTCAGTTCGATGGAATATTCGAGAGGGATCTCTTTGACGACCGGGTCGATGAAACCGTTTACTAGGAGTCCTTCGGCGTCGCCCTGACTGATACCGCGCGAGGTGAGGTAGAAGAGTTTTTCTTCGCCAATTCGTTCCACCGTTGCCTCGTGGGTAAGTTCGGCACTTTCCTCATTGACGCGCATGGTGGGGTAGGTATCGGAACGAGAGTCTCCATCGAGGAGGAGAGCGTCACAGACGACAGATGCTTTAGCATTTTTGGCGCCGCTGGCAATATGGACCAGTCCGCGGTAGGTGGTGCGCCCGCCGTCTTTGGCGATAGATTTGGAAATGACGCGTGAGGTAGTATCAGAAGCCATATGCACCATCTTGGCACCGGCATCCTGGTGCTGACCTTTCCCAGCATAGGCGATGGAGAGGACTTCTCCTCGGGCACCGCGTCCAGTCAGATAGACCGCTGGATATTTCATGGTGACACCAGAGCCGATGTTACAGTCGACCCACTCCATGACGGCGTTTTCTTCTGCGCGTGCTCGTTTGGTGACGAGATTGTAGATATTCTTGCTCCAGTTTTGGACCGTGGTGTAACGCACCCGGGCGTTTTTCTTGACGAAAATCTCGACGACAGCGGAATGGAGTGAGCTCGTGGTATAGATCGGGGCGGTGCAGCCTTCGATATAGTGGACGGAGCTGCCTTCATCGGCGATGATCAAGGTCCGTTCGAACTGGCCGAAGGCTTCAGCGTTGATACGAAAGTAGGCTTGGAGTGGAAGAGCAACTTTGACCCCTTTTGGGACATAAACGAAAGAGCCTCCCGACCAGACAGCGGAGTTCAAGGCAGCGAACTTGTTGTCGTGCGGTGGAATGAGCGTGCCGAAATATTCTTTGACGATTTCAGGGTACTCTTTGACAGCCGTATCCATGTCGCAGAAGATGACCCCCAGCCGATCAAGTTCGCGGTTGACGCTTTCATACACGACTTCGGATTCGTACTGAGCTGAAACGCCGCCCAAGAATTTTTTCTCCGCCTCGGGGACGCCGATGCGGTCGTAGGTCTCTTTGATTTCTTGAGGGAGATCATCCCACGACGTGACCTGCTTATCGGTAGCGCGCAAATAGTAGGTGATAGCCTTGAAATCGATAGGGAAAAGGTTGGCTCCCCAAGTCGGCAGGGGTTTCTTGGTGAAGAGAGCGTAGGAACGCAGGCGGAAATCACGCATCCACGGAGACTCGTTCTTGATGGCGGAGATCTCGCGGACGACCTTTGTACTGATACCGGTTTTGGTCCGGTGGACGGAAACATCCGGCATGGCAAAGCCAAACCGGTAGTCGTCGAGGTCGAGATTTTTTGCGGAGACTTTCTTCTTGTTCATATTGTTCATATTTCTTAGAGTGCTTCGAATCCGCCCTCTTCGATTTTCTTGGCCAACGCTGTGGTCCCAGTTTTCACCAAGCGGCCGCCCTTGATGACGAGGACACCCCCTGGCTTCACGTACTTGAGGAGGCGCGTCGAATGAGTGATGAAGACAAGGGTCGTTTCTTTGGGGAGATGTTTTTTCAAAAATTTGGAAATGATTTTCAGCGCATCAACATCAACCCCGCTATCGATTTCATCGAACAGAGCGAAACGCGGCGCGAGCATGACGGCCTGGAGTGCTTCCAATTTCTTTTTCTCTCCGCCGGAGAAGCCTTCATTGAGTGAGCGCTTGAGGAGCTCATCTTTGATACGAAGTTCTTGGGCATAGGCTTTAATTTTCTTATGGAGCGTCACGGGGTCATACTGCTTTTCGAGGGCGATACGCAGGAGGTCGAAAACGGTCACCCCGGGAATCTCGAGAGGCGTCTGAAAGGAAAGAAAAATACCTAAAATAGCCCGTTTGTCCGGAGTGAGGGTTTTAATATTTTTAGTCCCGACGAGAATCTTGGCAGTACGCGCATACTCTATATTCGGGTGGCCCATGATGGCACTGGCCAGGGTCGACTTACCGGAGCCATTCGGTCCCATCAGGGCGTAAATCTTGCCGGGTCGAAAGGCAAACGAAATGTCGTCGAGAATCTTCTTTCCTTCGATGGAGACGGTGAGATGTTGGAGTGTCAGCATAGGGTTAGCGAGATGAGTTTTGGGGGATCAGGCTGCGCAGGGTGATCTTGGTCAATGTTTTTTCGATTTCCGTTTCGAGCGTGCGCCAGACCTCGTTGGTCTGACAGTGACCGGGTTGGAGACAGGGGAGAGTTCCTTTGATAGGTGAGGCGAAGGTTTTGATCGGGTCATCAAGGACGGAGAGGATTTCCCAGGTGGTGATGGTGTTAGCTGGGCGAGCTAGGGAATAGCCACCGGCCGTGCCTTTTTTCGCTTCGACTAGGCCTGCCCGCCGCATGCTCTGAAGGATCTTTTCCAGATATTCCTCGGGCAGTTGTTCGGTCTGAGCCAGGGTATGGATAGAGAGTGGTTTTTCTGTCTGGGCCAGTGCCAGGGCTGCCCGGAGGCCGTAGTAGGCTTTTTTTGATAGCTTCATACTTCGACAGGCTCAGTATAAATAATAAATGAAATCGGACTAAATTTGTCTGATTTTATAATACCAAGAGGTTGAACGAGTGTCAACAGTGGTGTAGAAGGGTTTCCTTTTTGCTTGAAATGCGCTAGACTTCTTCAGTTATATTGCTCACATGACTATGAAACCATTCCTGGGCTTTTGGGAAAAATTGGAGAAACCAATCTTTGTGCTGGCGCCCCTGGCCAATGTCACGGATGCGGTTTTTCGTCGTGTTGTAGCCAGGTATTCAAGATACGGAGGAAGAGACATCGGGAACAGTTCGGAAGTAAGTTTATCTGCCGCCGCATTGCGTGTGGGTGGGCCGGCTGTTTTTTGGACAGAGTTTGTGGCAGCCGATGGACTGTGTCATCCGAAGGGGCGCGAGGCATTGCTCCGTGATCTCGCATACTCGGAAGCGGAGCGACCCATCGTGGCACAATTGTTTACTGCCCATCCGGAAAAAATGCGTGAAGCAGCCACGCTAGTGACGGAGCTGGGTTTTGATGGTATCGATATCAACATGGGCTGCCCAGACAAGAATGTTATGAAACAGGGTGCTGGGGCAGCATGTATGAAGGATCCAGAGTTAGCACAACAACTCATTTGGGCTGCGCGTGAGGGATCGCTTACTGCGGGCAGAGAATTGCCCATCTCGGTCAAGACACGTTTGGGGTTCAATGAAGACAATTTGGAAGAGTGGCTCCCAAAACTCTTGAAAGCCAAGCCGGCCGTCATCACGGTCCATGCTCGGACGAAGAAAGAAATGTCTCTCGTACCAGCGAGGTGGGAGCGGATTAGGCGGGCAGTGGAAATTGCGCGAGGGTCCGGGACGCTCATCATCGGCAATGGTGACGTGCGTAATCTCGCCGAGGCCGAGGTGAAAGTGAGAGAGACCGGCGCCGATGGCGTCATGTTCGGGCGGGCCATTTTTGGCAATCCGTGGTTATTCGACAAGGACAAGCAGGTGACGGTACGCGAGAAAGTGTTGGCTGCCCTGGCACATACCAAGCTCTTCGAAGAGACCTGGGGGAAGACCAAAAGCTTTGAGTTGATGAAGAAACACTATCAGGCCTATATCAATCATTTTCCTTTGGCCAAAGAGCTCCGCATGGAGCTGATGAATTGTCATAGCGCCCAGGAAGTCGAGATTGTCATAAAAAATTTTCTTGTTGAACACGGAGAGATTGCTCAGCAACTGGTAATAACCAAGTTATGAAGATCGCGGTTCTGGTATCAGGCGGAGTGGATAGTTCGGTGGCGCTTCGGCTCCTCAAAGATGAAGGGCATGAACTGACGGCTTTTTACCTGAAAATCTGGTTGGAAGATGAACTTTCGTTCTTGGGCGAGTGTCCTTGGGAAGAGGATCTAGCCTACGTCCGGGCGATCTGTGAGCAGGCCGAGGTACCACTGGCAGTCGTGCCGTTTCAGAAAGAATACTGGGAGCGGGTGGTTGGGTATACCCTAAGTGAAGTGAAGGCGGGGCGGACACCCAATCCGGATATACTCTGTAATGCTCGGATTAAGTTTGGAGCCTTCTATGATTTTCTGGAAAAGAATTATGCAGAGCGCTTTGATAAAATTGCTACTGGCCACTACGCTTGGACTGAGGAAAAAAATGGCAAAACCATGCTCGTCATGTCACCCGATCCCATCAAGGATCAGACGTATTTCCTTTCTCAGCTTTCCCAGGAACAGATGAACAAGGCGTT
Organism: Candidatus Moraniibacteriota bacterium; assembly: GCA_043785755.1. Classification (GTDB taxonomy): domain Bacteria; phylum Patescibacteriota; class Minisyncoccia; order Moranbacterales; family UBA1568; genus UBA1568. Next base: position 19,171 of record JAYVWV010000017.1, on the reverse strand, counting down.
GTTTCCGATCGGGAGATTACAGAAAAGTGCAGTGCGGAAGTTGGCCGAGCAATTCCACTTGCCGAATGCGAAACGTAAGGACAGCCAGGGGATTTGTTTTTTGGGTAAGATCCCGTTTGATACCTTCCTCGAATATCACCTCGGCAAGAAACCGGGAAAATTGATTGAGTTTGAAACGGGTGAGACCTTGGGTGAGCACGCTGGTTTCTGGTACTTCACGGTTGGTCAGCGCCGAGGGATCAAACTTTCTCAGGGTCCCTGGTTTGTGGTGAAGAAAAATATTGAGACGAACGAAGTGTTCATTTCGCACGCCGCCCACCATGAACTGACAGCACGGGATACTTTTGTAGCCGGGGCGTTGCACTGGATTTTAGGGGAACGGCCGTCCAAAAATGAATTACAGGTGAAAATTCGTCATGGTGCCAAGCTGTATGATGCGGTGGTGGAGTATATGAAAGACGAACAGGTGCAAGTAACGCTCAAAGAAAAAGACCCCGGGCTTGCCTCGGGTCAGTTCGCCGTGTTTTACGATGGGGCGGTATGCTTGGGTGGTGGTGTGATTCAGTAAACTTTCCTTCATGTCTATTCGGCAGGACAAAATCCGCTTCTTCGAACAGCAGCTGGCTGACTTTTTTCATAAGGCCGGTCGGGAGCATTTGCCGTGGCGCAAGAAACGAATCACGGCCTATGAAGTGTGGGTTTCCGAGATTATGCTCCAGCAGACGCAGGTCAGCCGGGTCATCGGGTACTATCGGGAATTTCTGAAACGCTTTCCGACGGTCGAGAAACTGGCCGAGACCAATTGGGAACAATTTCTCCCGTACTATCAGGGCTTGGGCTATTACGTCCGTGGGCGCAACATGTTGAAAGCGGCCCAGGTGGTCATGCAAGAATACGGTGGTACATTCCCTCGTGATAAAAAGCTGCTCGAAAAAATTCCCGGTATCGGGCCGTACACGGCCGCGGCTATTATGAGCTTCGCCTATGAGGATAATCATCTGGCTTGGGATACGAACCTGAAACGGGTCATTGGAAGGTTTTTTTATGGAACAAAACAGGTTTTTGATGGATCTCGGGTCAAGTCCGAGGTGACAAAAGGGAAAGAGGATTATTTTGAAGACGAATTTAAGACGCCAAGAAAAGAATTGAATGCGGCCCTCATGGACTTCGGCAGCGCTCTCTGTGTGGCACGCCCCAAGTGTGCTGCCTGTGCGCTCCAGAGCCGATGTACGTACTATCAGGAGAAAGGGCAGCAGGAAACAAGCAGCAAAAAACAAACAGCGAAAAGCGGAGAGCCGAAAATGAAGTGGCGCGATGTACAGGTCTTTCTTTTTCTCCATGAAAATCACCAGAAATACTTTTCTTCGATGAAGAAGCATTTCCAGCCTTTTGTTTTGCACTCTGGCTACAATACCCGGGCCGGCATCAAGCAGTATTTCCTGAAAAAATATGGACTGACGCTTTCGGTGCGACCGCCGCACCGGAAACTTGTTATCAAGGGGAAGCCGACCATTCTCGTGAATGCTCAGATTCTTCTCGGCGAGCCAGCGTTTGCGGTATTTTCGAAAAAGGCGCTGAGAGAGTATACTGAGAGCAGTCTTTAAGTTTTGAGAAATTCGTACCAGCATGCAACTCCGATCGCTCAATGTGTGGTTTTTTTTCCTTCTCTTTCTCATTGTTGGGACAGCGGTGTTTTTCATCATGCAGCCTTTTTTGACGGCCATTGTAGCGGCCGCTATCCTGACCACTCTCTTTAGTCGACCATACCACTGGTTTGAGCACCAGCTGCGCGGTCACCGGTCCGTGAGTGCTCTTTTGACATGCTTCTTGGTGGTGCTCATTATTATCACGCCACTTTTTCTCATCTTCAGTCTCGCCGTGAGTGAAGCGGGGAATCTTTTCCGCTTAGTCACCCAAGAGTCGTCCCTCCAGGGAACCATTGAAAGAGCGCTGACCGTGATCCATCGAGCTCCATACGCTGACGTATTCCTGAATTCGGCCACCTTTGATCAGGGGCGTATCATGGCAGACATCAGGCAATTGAGCCAGAATGCTCTCGGTTTGCTTCAGGCAGCCTATCTCAGTATTACCAGTTTTATCTTCTGGGTGTTTGTTGTTTTCTTCACCCTCTTTTATTTCCTGATTGATGGCAAGGGGGCTCTCCGTCAGCTGACTCGCCTCTCACCGCTCAAGGATGAACATGATAAGTTGTTGATCCAGAAATTTATTTCGATTAGTCGAGCCACTCTCAAGGGGACCATCATTGTGGGTGCTATCCAGGGGCTGTTGGGCGGGATCACCTTTTGGATCGCGGGCGTTCCATCACCGGCCATTTGGGGACTAGTGATGATCCTTTTCTCCATCATTCCGATGGTCGGATCGGGCCTCGTTTGGTTGCCGGCCGGCCTCATCATGCTCCTTCTGGGTAATTTTTGGCAGGGTATTTTCATCTTTGCCGTGGGCTTCGGTGTCATTTCTGTTATCGATAATGTCTTAAGGCCCAAACTCGTTGGGAAGGATACGGAGATGCATCCGCTCTTTGTTCTCTTTGCTACCTTGGGGGGTATTTCCCTCTTTGGGTTGTCTGGTTTTATTCTGGGACCGATTATTATGTCACTTTTCATAGCTCTTTCTGAAATCTACAGTATTGAGTTCCGCGACCAACTGAAAGGGTACAATGAGTAGGCTATGCAGGAATGGTGGCAGCATCTCCCAGAACATATTGACCCGATCCTCCTGATCGGCTTTTTTTCGCTACGCTGGTATGCTCTCGCTTGGCTCTTTGGTTTCGCCGGCGCCCTGGGCTTTGCCTTGTGGCTAGCCCGTCGTGAAAAGTCTTTTCTTACAAGGGAGACTCTCTTAGACCTGTACCTCAGTCTTTTCTTGGGCGTCTTGCTCGGGGGGCGGCTCGGGTACGTGGTTCTCTATCACCTGGATTTCTTCTGGTCCGCACCCGGGCGCATTTTTTGGCCATACGACAGCGTGGGTCTCTACACCGGCATTGCGGGGATGAGTTTCCATGGTGGGCTCATCGGAGGATTGGTGGCCCTCCTCATTTTTGTCCGGATCAGAAAACTCCGTTTTTTTGGAGCGGCTGACCTTGTCACCCTTTCGGCTCCGCTAGCCATCTTTTTTGGAAGAATCGGTAACTTTTTGAACCTGGAACTTCCTGGAAGAATAACCACTGAGCCCTGGGGGATGGTATTTCCCGCCCTTCAGCCGTTCGGTGGACTGCGTCACCCCTCGACTCTCTATGAGGCTATCGGTGAGGGGTTGTTGCTTTTCATTTTTCTTCTGGTGGCTCGTCGTCGGTTGTCATCCCCGGGCCTGTTGAGTGCCTTGTTCCTTATTGGGTATGGGGTAATTCGTTTTTTCTTAGAGTATGTGCGAGAGCCAGACCTGGGCGCTTCTTTATTCTTTGACATCCTGACGCATGGTCAAGTATATTCTCTCCCCCTTATCGTGATGGGGGTGTGGCTGTTTGTGTGGTTACATAGGCACAATCGTGCTACAATGACTGTACAGTAATCGTTATTCACCGAGAAGACGAGAGGCTAGAAAAAACAAATGGCACCTTATTCTTTGCAATCATCATTGGCCGAGCGGGCACGCCGTCAGGCACCAGCGCTCGATATTGCGGCACCCCGGAAGACTGTATCTGTTGCTCGAGTAGCGCCGTCCTTTGCTCATATTTCTCCGCGGGCACCTGTTTTTTCCGTGGGTAGTTTCGATGGCATCAAGCGTGAACAATCAGCTCTTCCGGCGCTACAGCCGAAGCGCGGGTGGTTTGAGCGTCTCCGTGAACATGAACAGTGGAGTGCGGCGAGAGATTTTTTTTTTCGAGTAGGAGGTGTTTTTGATCAGCTGCTGCCGAGACTAGCGCCGCACAAGATGCTCTATGGCTCTATCGCGGCCGGTATCGCTTTCGGCATGGTCAGTATGGCCTTTATCGAGCACTCTTTCGGTCCGGGCGTTTTCGCTCGTTCAGAATCTCCCGCTGAGGCGGCACCTGCACCTGCTCCTCAAGAAGGAGTAACTCCAACTTCTGTTGGCGTGAGTTATGACCCTGATCAAGATATCTTTTTTGAATATTTTAGCGAAGTGACCAAGGAAAAGTACGAGCAAAGTATCACCGGCATGGTCAAGGGGTACCCTATCGAAGCCATGCTCCCATATATTTTTTCTCAGGACCGTCTGACCGCCGCCTTTCTCATCGGTATCGCCAAAAAGGAAAGTAATTGGGGTCGCCGTGTCCCGGTCTTGGATGATCAGGACTGCTTCAATTATTGGGGGTATCGCGGAGTGCGTCGGATGATGGGTACGGGTGGACATACCTGTTTCAATGGTCGAAAGGACGCGGTTGAGACTGTAGCGACTCGTCTCAAAACCCTGGTCAATTCGGAGAAGCTTAATACTCCGGAAAAAATGATTGTCTGGAAGTGTGGATATAGCTGCCAGGGACACAGTCGGGAGAGCGTCAAGAAGTGGATCAGTGACGTTGACATGTATTTCTCCCAGTTGAGTGATAAATAGCTGGTGAGGCATGACGGGAAATATTATATTTTGCTTTAAAAAAGCCATTTCTATGAAAGAAGGTGGCTTTTTTCATTGACGGATTCTGGGAAATCCGGTATCTTGGGGAGTACGTTCTTAAGCATTTTTGACCTTTCGAGGTGTCCGTGTTCCGCTTGAGAAGCGGGGTATGGGCGAGTGATGGCACTCTGGTGCAGGAGGCTGAATGGTACTCTATGGGTGATTCTGTCGGGAGAGATAGCAAAAAGAGAGGGCTATCACAACTGTTACACGATGCGCCTTTTTATCCTTTTTTCGCGAAAAGGTTTTTTCCCCGTTTTGCACTGTTATTTTTTGGGATGGTCGGAACGTTTCCGGCTTTGCCGACTATTGATACCAAGAATCTCATTACTTTTGATCCAGGAGCTTCCCAGAGTGATCAGGTATCGGAAGGATATCAGGAGGAGCTCTGTCGCTGGCAGAAGGACTTCTCATTTTTCAATGATCTCGGAAGTAACAAAAAGAATACAGGAGATGACGTTCCCTGTGTCGTTCCGGACACCGTCCCTAGTCAGGCTGCCTTGGGAGAAGAAAAAAAAATAAGTTCTCAGGATGAGGATCTGACCACGTTGGTTGCGACCATGGCCGCGGGGTACCCTCTCGCCGTTATGGCCCCGACGATTGCCGAGTATGATCGGAGTGTGGCAGCACTTCTGGTGGGCATCGCCAAGAAGGAAAGCGACTGGGGAAAACATGTTCCGCGGACGCCCGATGGCGCTGACTGCTTCAACTATTGGGGATTCAAAGGAGCGGGTAGTCGCGGAGTAGCGATGGGGCACGGTTGTTTCGGGAGTCCAGAGGAAGCAGTCCATGCCGTCGGACACCGTATCGCCGAGCTGGTGACGCTGCGCCAGACCAGCGAGCCGAAGAATCTAACAATCTGGAAGTGTGGTTCGAGCTGTGCGACGCATAGTCCGGAAAGTGTGCGCAAGTGGATCTCCGACGTTGATCTTTACTATCGTAAGATCGTTACAAATTAGTTATCTAGGGAGAACAGCGGTCTTCAGGTATAATAAAACAGAAAGAAAAATTAAAGGTTTTTGTATGACCTGGGCATTTGTAGCGTTGTTGGGATATTTTTTTGTCGCCGTTTCGTCCGTTTTTGATAAATACCTCCTCTCTGATCGCATCCCAGCACCAGCGGTGTATGCTTTCTTTGTTTCTTTATTTAGTCTCTTCGCGGCAGTTTTTATCCCTTTTGGTTTTCACTTCACGAGCTGGCACGCTGTCTGGACAGCCCTTCTTTCTGGAGGACTATTCGTCTATGGCCTGATTGCTCTTTATACGGCTGTGAAGCGTCACGAAGTTTCTCGTGTGGCACCGCTCGTCGGTACAGTCATTTCCCTTGTTGCTTTTTTGGCAGTATTTTTTCCCGGGGCGGCTGGTGAGGAGAGTGTCGGAGTAGGATATTTATTGGCGTTGGTGCTTCTGATCAGTGGAGGGCTACTCATTTCTTTCGATCTCCCTTTGCGGCACGGAGAACATATTTCCAAGTTCGTTTTCGTTGCCGGCCTGCTTATGGGAGTGTCACTGCTCCTTCTTAAGGAGGGCTTTGTCGGATCGAATTTCGTGAGCGGTCTGGTGTGGTCGCGCTTCGGCATGGTATTGGCCGGATTATCACTTCTTCTTGTCCCTGCTTATCGTCGGGAAATCTTTGCTCAGTTCAGTGGTCTCTCGATGCGGCGCCAGCGGGCATTTGGCACCAGTGTGCTGTTTCTTCTCAATAAGACGAGTGCGGGGACCGGGACCTTCCTCGTATCCTACGCTCTTTCTCTTGGCTCAGTCGCTTTCGTTCAAGCCCTCAGTGGCATGCAGTACGTTTTTATTTTGTTGCTCACGTTCCTTCTGTCCTTCCGTTATCAACACATCTTCGGGGAAAAGCTTTTTTTCATGGACTGGTTTCAAAAAATCATGGCTGTGCTCTTGATCGGGGCCGGGCTGTGGCTGGCTACCATGAGCGGTGTCCCACTCCTTGTTTTCTAAGAATTATTGTATGAAACGCTTTTTTAAGATTCTTGGTATTACGCTTCTTTTTTTTCTCGGCATGGTCTTGGTGATTTTCGGTTATTTCAATTTGCCTGGGCCAGCGCCGCGGGAGGATGTCAGCCTTGGGATGACCTTTTCTTCTCGGTATGCCAGTGACCTTGGACTCGATTGGAAAGAAACGTACCTAGCCTTACTTGATGACGTGGGGGTGAAGAAGATGCGCCTCCCGGTCTACTGGGATTTGGTTGAGAAAGACCAGAATCATTATGATTTCGCTGATCTCGATTGGCAGTTGGCCGAGGCCAAGAAGCGCGGAGTGGCAGTCATTCTGACAGTCGGCCAAAAGGTACCGCGTTGGCCGGAGTGTCATATCCCTGCCTGGGCTTCTCATGACGATGATGTGCGTCATCGCGGGGTGCTTCATTTCATTTTAAAAACAGTGAAGCGTTATAAAGATGATCCAACGATTGTGAAGTGGCAGGTGGAGAATGAGCCTTTCTTACCCTTTGGCATCTGCCCTGCGTTTGATGTCTCTTTTTTGGAAACGGAAGTGGCTCTCGTGAAACAGATCGATCCCGCTCGTCCGGTCCTTTTGACGGATAGCGGGGAGTTATCACTGTGGATTGGGGCTGCCAGCCGGGGTGATGAGTTTGGGACCACGCTTTATCGTGACATTTATAGTAAACATGTCGGGGGCTACTTCACCTATCCCATCGGACCGAACTTCTTCCGGGCCAAAGCCTGGCTGGTGCGTACCTTCGCCCATCAGAACAATCTGATGGTGATTGAGCTACAAGCTGAACCATGGGCGAGCGGTTGGGTAGCCAATATGTCGCTTGAAGAACAGGCGAAGACCATGAATGAAACCAAGCTGCGTGAAAATGTTCGCTATGCTAAGCAGGTTGGTTTCCCAGAGGTGTACCTGTGGGGCGGGGAATGGTGGTATTGGATGAAAGTAAAAAAGGATTCCTCGGCCGTCTGGGAAACGGGCAAGGAACTCTTCCACGAGCATGCCCAGTGAAAAAAAGAAGAGCTGTGTTCTCATCCTGCACAATATCCGCAGTGCTCACAATGTCGGCGCGCTGTTTCGGACGGCTGATGGGGCGGGGCTTGCCCGCCACGTTTCGCAAAGCGATGCGGGTGGGGGTGTGAGCATCTATCTCTCCGGTTATACAGCCTGCCCGCCCAAGAAAGGCGCCTTGTACCTGACGGATGCTGATAAAGCACTCCAGAAGACGGCATTGGGGGCGGAAGGTTTTGTTTCGTGGAAAAAGGTTGCCTCACTCACGCCGCTCCTGGGGAATCTGAAGCGCGCTGGTTATCAATTGGTGGCGCTTGAACAGGCTCCTGGAAGCCGTGACTATCGTTCTTATCATCCGCTTAAGAAAGTCGCCCTTATCGTGGGCAATGAAGTGCGCGGTGTGGATAGTCGGGTTTTGAAACAATGCGATGCTATCGTAGAAATTCCTATGCGGGGCCAGAAAAACTCACTCAATGTCTCGGTGGCGACGGGCATTGCTCTCTATCAGATAATCGGTACAATGGAAGAGAACTCATAACAGGACAGAATCTATGGTTGCCAAGAAAAAAGAGAAAATTGCTATCTTCGATATCGACGGCACGATCTTCCGCAAGAACCTGCACTTCGAACTTATCAACGAATTAGTCTGGATGAAAGTATTCCCCCGTGAGGCACGTGATCAGCTTTCCAACGTCTACTCTGACTGGCTCAAACACGAAGGGACGTACGAGGACTACCGCAAGGCGCTCGTGGCTATTTATGCTGAACACATCCGCGGTTGCTCCCAGGCTGATGTTTTGAAAGCAAGCAAGATCCTTATACCGTTTCATGCCAAACGTACCTATATCTATGCGGAACGGCTGATCAAGAAGCTGCGGGAAGAGCAGTATCATCTTTTGGTCATTTCCGGATCACCGATCGAGGTGGTTGAGGAGTACAACCGTCAGTACCTCAAGTTTGATGCGGCCTTCGGGAGCGTGTATGAGCTCGACCAACAGGGTTTCTACACGGGGGCGGCCACTTTTGAGCCTTCGGTGAATAAGGGCGCGCTGGTGGAACAGTACCTCTATGAGCACAAGATATCGCTGGCCGGATCCTATGGGATTGGTGATACTGGGTCGGATACGAGCTTCCTCAAACTCGTGGAGCACCCCATTGCCTTCAATCCGAATCAGAATCTGAAAGCGGTAGCCGAGGAAAAGGGCTGGCCCATCGTGGTGGAGAAAAAGGACGTCATCTATGAAATCAGCGAGCATGGTCAGCCTTCTTAAATCAAAAACCTATGAACCTCAATGAAGAGATCAATAAGTTCGTGAAAAAGACCGCCTGGCTGTGGCTGCCTTTCTATGCCCTCTTCCACCTCATTGAGGATTTCGGTGAGAAGAAAAAGTGACCGTGCCTTCTATGGACTTTCCCCAATCTTTTCATTTTGGTGCGCGTGAGCGCGCCTTGCTCCCGCTTCTTTTTTGGCTGGCGGTGATTTTTTCTTTTTCTTCTTTTCCTGGCGTGTCGACGACGAGTGCGCCTCCACTCTGGTATTTCATGGAACGGAAAGGCGCCCATGTCTTTGAGTATACCGTCCTCACATTTCTTTCTTTCCGTTTCTTTCGACTTTCGTTTCGAGAAGCGAGTCTGGCAATAGTTCTGTTTCTGTCGATGATGTTTTCTCTTTCTTACGGAGCGACGGATGAGTTACACCAATACTTTGTCCCGTTTCGTGGAGCGTATATGAGGGACGTGGCCATCGATGGCGGTGGCGCACTTCTGGCCGGGGCACTCATCTTTTTTTGGCAGAGAACAAAAAACCGCCCTCTTTGAAGGGCGGTTTTCTTTTTGAAAGCAATGCTCTCATTACTTGACCTGCTCGATAAAGGTCTTGAAGATCGCAGGATTTTCCAGAGCGAGCTGAGACAGCACTTTGCGGTCGAGAGCAATATTCTTCTCACCTTCAAGGGCAATGAAAGCTCGGTAGGTAATACCGTGCAGACGGAGCGCCGTATTGAGGCGGGTAATCCACAGACTGCGGAAAGTGCGCTTCTTGGCGCGTCGGTCACGGCGGGCGTATTTGCCAGCCTTGATGACGGCTTCCTTGGCCTTGGTAAACAAATTCTTACGACCCCAGCGGAAACCTTTGGCCGCTTTGAGGACGTTCTTGTGGCGCTTTTTGGTCATGACGCCACGCTTGACTCTGGTCATATACGTATAGTGTGTGGTGGATTATGGACTTCGGGGTGAGACATCGATCTCGCTGTCTCGGTTTCTGTTAGAACGAGTAGGGGAGTGAGGCTTTGATATTTTTTGCGACGGCTGGGTAGACACTATTGTCCTGCCGTTTGGCGCGAGTCTGGTCCCCAGTGTTGCGCGAGTTGTAGTGGTTCTGACCAGTGGCGCGAGTTTTTAATTTTCCGCTCCCGGTGATCTTCACTTTCTTGGCGACTGATTTCCTGGTTTTGAGCTTTGGCATAGTTCTGTGTGCTAACAACGGTACAGCCGACAATATTCTCTGAGACAATGTGTGGCGTTGTTGCTGGCTGTTAATTGTTTACTGCTAATGGTCTAGTTATTCGGGGACAATCAGGGCATTAAACCCCATCGGTCCGCGTTTCACTTCTTCTTCAAAACGGTGCGGGACAGTGATACTCTTGATAAAAGCGTTGATATTTTCCCGAGCCTTGTCCTGCATGGCCTTTTCGCGACCACGGAGCACAATCTCGACTTTCACCTTGTTGCCCTTGGTGAGAAATTTTTCGGCCTGCGTCTTTTTGAAAAGAAGATCGTGCGTATCAGTGCGGAAACCGAGACGGATGCCTTTGGTCTCGACTTTCTTCTGTTTGGCCTTCTGCTGCTGTTCCTGTTTGGCGACCTTGTACTGCAGCTTGCCGTAGTCGGTAATTTTGCAGACGGGCGGCTTGGCCAAAGGTGAAACCTCGACGAGATCTGCTTCCTGCTCCTGAGCCAGGAGAATAGCAGCCGCCGTGTCCATGATGCCGCGATTGGCGCCATCAATGTCGATGACCATCACTTGAGGAACGAGAATCTTCTCGTTCACGCGAGCGTGCTCCTTGAGCTGGACTTTCGGTTTCGGTCGATTGTGGCGTCTTCGTCTCACTTTTTTTCACTTAAAAAAATCCTGGTGGAGTTGATGGGAATTGCACCCATGTCCAGTGAAGTTTTTCCAAAATAATCTACAAGCGTAGTGACCTTTGTGTACAGACATGAGGTAGAAAGGAAACAAAATCCTCATGCGGGTGCGTCTTTCGCAATACGGCTTAGAAGGAGAAAGAAACAGAAATCCTTCGGCCGTCTCGATAATATGACACCAGCCTCTCCCTACCGAGAATCGGGATGCTGATGGCTCTGCCTACGTATTAGGCGAGGGCGAGGCTGAAAGAAGGGGCAAAGGCTTGCGCCATTACGTTCTTGGCCTTGGTGATGAAGTTTGCATTTATCATCTGAAAGCGATATTTACGACCATGCTTCCGAGGTCGGCTTGCCTATTTTGAAAGTACATCCTGTCGAGTCTAGACAACCCCCGCCCGCAATGCTTCGTTAGAAGCGTTAAGGGCGGCAATCGTCTAGTGATGTATTGAAGCTGCTACTCTGTATACGTGCGGGAATTTCCAAAGCCCAAATAACAAATGCCAAACAATTTTCAATCTTCTAATTTTTCAAACCTATGATGATGTAAGCAACTGTACTGACAATGGCAGCTATCCCGAGTATCCAGCGCAGATTTATTCGCCATTTTTCAGGAAGGAAATCGACGAGCAAACCACTTATCGGGTCTAGTGAAAGGGAAATAACGAAAGCAACAATAGTGACGAGTGAAAGTATAGCAAGAATAGACTCCATAAATACTGTAACACTTTTTACTTAGCCACGCATGGCGCGTTCGATCCTTCTTTTCGCTTCGCGCTTCCCTAAATCAGCGCGTTTGTCGTATTCCTTCTTGCCTTTGCCAATAGCGAACTCAAGCTTCACAAGTTGCTTCTTAGTATACAACCGAATCGGGACGAGTGTCAAGCCTTCTACGCGTGATTTTCCGATGAGAGAGCCGATTTCTCGCTTGCGCAAGAGCAATTTCCGTGGCCTGCTATCATCGTGACTGGTATCGCGATGGGCGTGGGCATAGCGGGGAATCAGGGCGTTAGTCAGGTAGAGCTCGCTTCCTTTGACGGTGACGAAGGCTCCTTTCAGGCTGGCGTGGCCGGTTTTGACCGATTTTACCTCGGCTCCGGTCAACACCAAACCAGCCTCGAAGCGTCCTTCGAGGGCGTAATCAATCCCGGCTCGTTTGTTTTGGGCGATGGTGGTCATAAAGTTTGCTGTGCCCGTACTTTCCCACATTTGGCTCAAATAAGCAAGCTTCCAGGGCGATGTATTGACTTTTCAAGTAACATATGCTATCATGTTCGGTCGACACCGTGTCGGCAAGTTCCCCATCGGCTTATCCAGAGCCACAACAACTAGGAGTTGACCATGAGCCTTTCGAGTATTGTCCGCCTGCTGGCCGTCGTTTGCTTGTCGGCTTTGACACAGTTTTCATTCGCCGCTACCGCCCCGACGAATCCGGCAGGCCTCACTTCCCCCAGGGTCATCGACGCTGAACTTCAGGGGAAGAGGGTCCTGTTGGCTCAAATGGCCAAGGAAGAAGGTGGACCGATGGTTTATATTCTGGCCACGCCACGAGAGGCGGCGGACGGCACCGAGCCACTCTTCCGAAAGTTGGTTGAAACGATGATTGCAAGCGGCTATCAATGGGTCAAGGATGAGAAAAACCTTCATCCATCAATCAAGTGCAAGGTCGCAGTTACATCTGTGGTGCCCAAGAGCCAGGCCCCGCTACTGATGATTGATGTTCGCTGTGGCCTCAAGACACCTCCGGAAACCGGGTTGAGCGGAAAGGTTACCGTCCTGAGGGCCGTCCATTTCAGGGCGGGCCTGGATGTCGGCTCGGCGACAAACCTGATTCCGGGCTTGATCAATGAGGCTTTTGGCGAGGCGGTGCTCATGACGCCGAAGTAACTCGCAACAGCTTCGGCAGATTAACTCTCGTCGCCAATCATGTACTGCTGCGTACCCCAAAGAGGGTGCCGGCAGTTTTTTCCTTTATGGACACTTTTTCATTCTCCCTCCTTTTAATACCCCCTCTTTCTTCTTTCTTTTCCTTATTCTTCATGCACACACTTGGTAACGGTCGTGACATACTGTGTGCATGAAAAAAGCGAGAAGATTTTTTTGAGATGTCTCATTTCAGTAATATATTGCCTGAAGATGAACCTTTTTGCTTATGCGTGGTTGACTTTTTTGGCAAATGAGTGTATATTTACACGTTTGGTTAAAAAAATTTTTCCAAATAGCCAATTTTCCAGCTTAGAGGAAAGAGTCATTTGAAAGGGAACAGAGTGACGATTCTCAGCGGGCCCCTGGCCGACCTGGTGAAGGTGGTTGGCTCTATCAACATCCCGAGGAGGCAGGAGGCCTTTGATCCGGAGTCGTTCTTTATGACGAGTCCGGGTCTTGTGGTACAACGCGACTTTCGTTCGCGAGCCTTGCCTTTTGCCCTGCCAGTACCAGTGGCACCGAAGCGCAGTTACGTGTCGGCGGTTTTTCGTCCGGAAGTGGCGAGTAGGTGGCGTATTCAGCTCCATGACTACGGACAGTTGCCGAACCACTGCTACTCCGAAGCCGTCGATATCGCCTGGCTTTTGAACAAGCAGGGTGATGGGGAGCCAGGCTTTTTGCAAAAGAGCCGGCGCGGCAACTTCTTCCTCATCGGAAGGGGTATCTGGCTCAACGTCATGCGCTACCAGAGCGACAAGGCGTGGGCGGTCGGACTGGAGAGTGAAGCCACTGTTTTCCGGAGACTTCGGACACTTGATGGCGGAGACCGCTTCATTTTTCAGGCTCCGCGAGAGCATTGAAGAGAACTCTGCTGTCCCTGTACCTCTGCAACCTGCCGCGTGCCCCAAAGAGGGTGCCGGTAGCCCGCCCGCCACGTTATTCTACGTCGAGTAGCATTGCCGGGCGGGTTTTTCTTTTTACTCCAAATCATGATATGAATGGCCGTATATGTGGTGAAACGGAGATTAGTTACGTAATTTCTTTTTTTCAGCAGACACAATTTTGACACCTTTTCAATATACAAATGTGTCAGCGACCGCTTACACATTTGTACTGGACGGTTGAAGCAGAAACGAGCCTGATGATTCACTTTTTGTTTCTTTTCAGGTACGATACAATGAACTTACGCTCGGTAGTGAAACTTTGACCAAGATATTTTGGCGGGGGGTGTCTACTGGGATATTCGTTTCAATGTCAAAGTTTTACTACCGGGTATGACCAACTCTTTACACCAACTTCGTAATCATCTCGGGAAAGAAGAGGCGCGGGAGAAAGTGGCCGAAGAGCCCTTTGCGCGGCGCGTTCTTTCTTTTTATCGCTATGTGCTCATCGCTGACCCAGTGACACTCCGGAACGACTTGTTCGCTGAGTGGCAGCGGCTCGGCGTTTTGGGGCGTATCTATCTTGCCAAAGAAGGGATCAATGCCCAGATGAGCGTGCCGGAACCGAATTTTCAACAGTTTCAGGAGCTCCTCTACGCTCAACCGGAATTCAAAGATGTGCCGTTCAAGGTGGGTGTGGAACAGAAGAATGATGCCTTTTGGAAGCTGACCATCAAGGTTAAGAGGCAGATCGTGGCCGATGGTTTGGGAGCAGAGGATTATGACGTGACCAATGTTGGTACCCATCTCTCGGCCCGGGAGTTCAATGCTCTTTTGGAAGAGCCTGAGACAGTAGTGGTGGATATGCGTAACAATTACGAATCGGTCATTGGTCACTTCGAAGGGGCTCTCTGCCCACCGGCTTATACCTTCAAAGAGGAACTGCCAATGGTTAAAGAGTCACTGGCAGGGAAGGAAAAGAAGAAGGTGCTCCTCTACTGTACGGGCGGTATTCGCTGCGAAAAGGCCAGCTCGTATTTGAAGCACCATGGTTTTCAGAACGTTTACCAATTGCATGGCGGCATCATCGACTACAAACACCAGATCGAGCGTGAAGGTTTACCCTCGAAATTCTTGGGCAAGAACTTTGTCTTCGACGAACGCCTCGGTGAACGGATTACCGACGATGTACTGGCCAAGTGTTATCAGTGTGATCGCATCTGTGACGACTATACCAATTGTGCCAATGTTGAGTGTAATATGCTCTTTATCCAGTGTCCTCCGTGTAAAGAAGATCTGGCTGGTTGTTGTAGCGAAGAGTGCCAGACCGTGGCCTCACTTCCAGAAGCTGAGCAGATGAAACGGCGCAAAGGGAAAGTCCTGCCCAAGAACGCTGATATTTTCAAAAAGAAAATTGCTGTTGCCCTTTAGAATCTTGAGAAAAGTTTTTCAAAAAAGCTTGAGCGCGACTTGGAAGGGTTCGAGCATGGTTCCGGCCGCTTTTCGGCCGGATCGAACACTTCCACGTCAATCCAAACTACGCTGGGGTTTGGATGGCGAGCAAGTTTGGTTCGGAAAAATTTTCTGACTTTTTTAAAAAAGCTTCCCTTTTTGGCTTTTTTCGGCTACGATGAGAATTATGAAGCAAATGTTGGAACAAAAAATTAAGGAAGTAATCAAGACATTGCAACAGGCAGGAGAACTGTCTGATTTTGTTTTGCCCGAAATTCGGGTGGAGCGCCCTAAGGATGATCAGTTCGGCGAATACACGACCAATGTCGCCTTGGTGCTTTCGAAGCTGGCCAAGAAGAGTCCGTTACAGATTGCGGAACTTGTGAAGGAAAAACTTACCTCTGATGATTTCGAAAAAGTGGTAGTGGCCGCTCCTGGCTATATTAATTTCTCTCTCGCCCAGAAAGAGTTGGTTTCCACCCTGGAACAGATTTTGAAAAATGGGGCAGGGTATGGCGCGAGTACGGTGGGCCATGGGGCGAAAGTGAACAGCGAATTTATTTCGGCCAATCCGACGGGCCCACTGACAGTTGGCAACGGGCGTGGCGGGTTCTATACTGATTCTTTGACGAATGTCCTCCGCAAGGCAGGCTATGAGGTGACCAACGAATACTACGTGAATGATGCCGGGGAACAAGTGCTCAAACTCGGCCACAGTGTGCTCAAAGATAGTGAAGCCGTCTATGGTGGCGACTATATTGACCAGTTAGCCGTGAGTAACCAGCAGACAACGGTCCGGGAAACGGGGGAATGGGCGGCACAAGAAGTTTTGGAAACTATGATCAAGACGTCAGTGGCCGAGAAGATGCAGATTCACTTTGATGTTTGGACCTCGGAAAAGAAACTGATCGGAGATGGCTTCATCGATAAAGCGCTGGCAGTGTTAAAAGAAAAAAATCTGACGTTTGAGGAAGGGGGAGCGCTCTGGCTGCGGACCACCGAGCTCGGCGATGATAAGGACCGGGTACTGGTGAAGAGTGATGGTAGCAAAACATACTTTGCTTCTGATTGTGGTTATATTTTGAACAAAATGGAGCGTGGCTTTACTTTTTTGATTGAGACTTGGGGCGCTGATCACCATGGCTATATCAATCGTTTCAAAGCGGCAGCTCAGGCACTCGGGTTTTCGGGGGAGGTGCGTTTTCTTATCGTGCAATTGGTGAAGGTGGTGAAAGACGGCGTCGAAGTGCGCATGAGTAAACGAGCGGGGAACGTGGTGACCATCGATGAACTAATCGAAACCGTCGGCCATGACGTGGCGCGTTTTTTCTTCCTCATGTACGCTCCGGAGACGCACATGAACTTTGATCTCGGCCTGGCCGAAGAGCGCTCACAGAAAAATCCCGTGTTCTATGTACAGTATGCTCACGCCCGGTTGTGCAGTGTCCTCCGTAAGGCCGAGGAAGAGGGTATTGCAGAACAAAAGGCCGATCTCACGCTGTTGACTCACGAGAAAGAACGAGAGCTGATCCGGGAACTCATGTATTTTCCAGAACTGATTGAGATGGTGGCGACCGATTATTCCGTGCACAAGCTGCCGCAGTATGCGATGAAACTGGCTGACAAACTCCATTCCTTTTATGATGCCTGCCGAGTAATCGATGTGGAAAACAAGGCGTTGACTCAGGCACGCCTCGCCCTCATTCGGGCTACCAGAGTGGTCTTGACTGAGACGCTGGCTCTCATGGGGATCAGTGCTTCCGAGAGGATGTGATTTTGTTTATAATTGGCGAGAAAAATAAAAATGATTCACCGCTTACCCAAAAAACACCGAGAAAAATACCAGAGGAAACGCAGTTGGGATGAAGAGGCTCTCCACTTTATCGTCAAGGTCGTCAGTTCGACGGCGCTTTTGTTTCTCGTGGCGGCCGGAATTGATATTTATCATCTCATTCACTAGTATGGCCGGACAGATCACGTTTTATTTGGTGCGCCATGGTGAAGCGGAGAACAATGTCAACCGTATTGGGAACTCTTTGCCAGAAAAAAGGAAAATGCACCTGACCGAAGAGGGGGTCAAACAGGTGAATGTCACAGCAGACTTTCTCTCTCAACAGGGTGTCGTTGCCATCGTCGCTTCGCCCCTTCAACGGACACGTGAGACGGCTGCTCTTATTTCTGAATACACTGGAGTTGAGGTATTGATTGATGACCGCCTGCATGAGACCGGACTGGGGATTTTTAATGGCGGACCAATCGACAAGTTTTTTTCCAAGTACCCGGATATGCGGATGCGCATCAGCCCCGATCCTCTCGATGGAACAGAGAGTGTCATCGATATGCGGGGGCGTATTGAAAGTTTCCTGCGCGATGTGAAGCAGGTGTACCAAGACAAAAAGGTGGTGGTTGTTTCCCACGGTGATGTCCTTGATCAGATGTATGGGATCCTTCTTCGTGAAAGTCCTGGGCAGGCGATTGACGATAGCTGGTACCCGAAGAAAGGGTCGTGTACAGAAGTGGTGTGGCATTTTCAGGAATAAATGAAGGAGACGTTTTTGAAAGCCCTCTTTTCAGAGGGCTTTTCTTGTGGTATCGTTTTTTTACCATGGAAAACTAGGGGGTGCCATGAATTTCATGAAGAACGTGGTTTTGGTAGCTGCCATCATCGGTCTGGCGGCGCTCTCGATGCGAGGGCAAGCTGTTTTCGTGGAACAACCACCACCGAAAAAGGTGACTCCTTGTGAACAAGCTCTCAAGGAACGGTCAGCGCTCTGCCCGAAACTGCGGGAGGCGGCTACTCAGGGAGAGTACCTGATTCGGCGGTTCCTTAAGGGGCAGTAGGGCTTCTGCCGAAAGAGGCCAGCATGAGCGGTTTGAGACATGGTCTCGCCGCTTTTTTCTTACTCAAAAAGGCGAACCACCTTGTGCTATGATAGAAGTACTTTTGAAGGTGTCAGCGTATGGAAACAACCACACTCAAAGATGTTCTCGATCAGTTGCCGGGGGGACTGTTGATCACGGATCTGGAGTCGCGTGTTCTCTATGCCAGTGCTGCCCTGAAACGACGAACGGGGTTTTCAGTGGCCGAAATTGTCGGTAAAAAACCGGGTCAGTTGTGGGGTGGGAAAATGCCTCGCTCTTTTTATCAGTCCATGTGGCAGGCCATCGGTACCGAGGGGCGGGCTTTCGTGGGACAGGTAGAAAACACCAAGAAAAACGGCGCGAAGGAGAGTGAACATATCTTTATTGTGCCCATTGCCGATCAGGACGGAAAGACCGCTTATTTCGCTGAAATCCATCCAGAACTGAATGGGAGAGAGGCTGAGGTCGCTTTTGGCAGAGAGTTTTTGTCACGGACGGGGGATGGCGCGCAGAGCCAGGATTTTTTTTCATGGATACTCCAGAGTTTGAGCAAAAAAGAGGGGACTACCCTCTCGGTGCCTGGGGAATGGGCCTGGGAGCACCGTTTTTCGGGGGCGGCGCAGTTTCTTCATGACGAGTTAGTGCTGCCAACGGAAAAGGTCTTTGCTCCGCGCCAGGAGGACGCTCTCTTGGTGGCCGAGGCTCAGGCGCACCCGGAGCTTTTTGCCGCGCTCTACCAAAAGTACGTCCTGGTCGTCAAAGAATACTTTCTTCGTCGTCTCCAGGGCGACCTTCCTTTGGCTGAAGATCTGACTCAAGAAACGTTTGTGCGGGCCTTTCGTTATCTCCCGAGCTTCCGGATGGCCAACGCCTCCTACGCTACCTATCTCCTCCGGGTGGCCCACAGCGTTTTGGTGAACTCCTATCGCAAAGAGCGTCATGAGACGGTGTCACTTTCTGGTAATGAGAACGAAGAGGGGGAGGTAATAAACGAAGGCCTGGCTAGCGCGCAGAACCTCGATGCTCTCTTGGCAGCGTATTCTGAAACAGAGCGGGCGGTGATGCTCCTCAAGTACCGTGACGGCCTCAAGGTCAAGGAAATAGCGACTCGGCGTGGCAAGACAGAAAATGCCGTAAAATTGATCCTCAGTCGGACACGTAAGAAAATGAAAAAAGCCCTACAGTAAAGGAAAATATTTGAATAACAGGGAGAGTGAGGTGTCGCGTGACACCTTTTTTTGTTTTTTGGTGTTTAATACTGTGCAAGGCCAAATACCAACCATAATTTTTTTACGTTATGCCCCTCTACAAAGTGCAGAAAAGGAACGGTGCT
>JAYVWV010000016.1:0-9438 GCA_043785755.1 Candidatus Moraniibacteriota bacterium | reverse complement strand
GAAGAAGTGAGTAACAAAGTACCAGAGCTCAAACGTTTCATCGCTGGTCTGAAGAAGTGAGGTGAGTGGAAGCATGCGGGCGGAGAAAGAGAAATCGTTTGTGACATAAAACACCATGGCGGTTTGGGACATCATTTTTATACTCATCGCGGCCGGCCTCTTTTTGGGTCTGGCCTTTTTTATCTGGCAGCGTTTGAGCCGGAACAACAATGGAGAAGGGGAGCTTTCGACCCAGATCGGGAAATTAGAACTGCGTTTTGATGAGCGCATGCATTTTATTTCGCAGACATTGAACCAGCAGTTGGGGTATTTCCAGCACACGCTCGATCGACGCCTCGATGACAACAGCAAGCGCCTCGATGAGCGTCTCGACAGCGCTTCCCGTTCCTATGCTGATGTCCAGAAGAGCCTGGAACAGATGCGTCAGTCGAGTGAACGTATCCTCGAAGTCGGCAAGGAAGTGGCCTCGCTCCAGGAAATTCTCAAGGCGCCGAAGATTCGCGGTGGTTTCGGTGAACTGATGTTGAATGACCTGTTGTCCCAGATGTTGCCCAAGGAAAATTTTCTGTTACAGCATCCGTTCAAGAGCGGCGAAGTGGTGGATGCTCTCATCATCTTGAAGGGCGGTAACGTCAGCGTCGACTCCAAATTCCCCCTCGAAAATTTCAAGCGGGTACTGGCAGCCAAGAGTGACGAGGAACGAAGAGTGGCGCGCCGCCAGTTTTATAATGACGTCAAGAAACATGTTGATGCTATCGCTGCCAAGTACATCGTTCCTGAGGAGGGAACGCTCGATTTCGCCCTGATGTATATCCCGGCTGAGAATGTTTATTACGAGATCATTATCAAGGATGATGACGAGCAGGGACTCTTGGATTACCTCACCAAGCGGCGGGTTATGCCGGTGTCGCCGAACTCATTCTATGCCTATATGCGCACCATTCTTTTCGGTTTGCAGGGACTGCAGATTGAAAAGCGAGCCAAGGAGATCATGGGGCAACTCGAGAAATTGGGCCGGGCCTACGAGCGCTTCGAAAAGGAATTCGACGTCCTGGGCAGTCATATCGGGAATGCCTACAAAAAATATGAAGATGCTGAGAAATATCTGGGCAAAGTCGGTGATCAACTGGAGCATGCCCGCTTGGGGAGCGAACATATTCCTGATGAGCCAGAATTTCTGCCAGCGGGAACGACCAGTGTTGACGAGTCCTAATTGTTCTGTAACGGTATGATGCCTGCGCTCAAAAGCTCTTGGGAAAAAACCATCACTCAATCCGGGAACGGTGTGAGTTTTCTTGAAAATGGGATCGTGCGGACATTGCTCACTGCCGCTCTTACCCCGACGGTTATTGGTCTTGGGTTGCTGGCTTATTTCATTCATCCGAGTGAGACACCGATCGTCCTTCATTACAATGTCTATTTCGGGGTGGACCTCCTGGGAATCTGGTGGCAGGTCTATGCTCTCCCATTTCTGGGGATTTTGTTTTTTGTTGGTCACTACGTTTTGGCGAGGCGTTTTTATCTCGGTGCCGAACGAATCGCCTGCTACCTCATGCTTTTGTCTGCAGGTATGCTTTCTCTCGGTGTACTTATCGCGAGCGTCGGGGTCGTCTTCATAAACTATTGAGGTATGTTTTCCGGGCTTTTCCTTTCGCCGTTCCTCATCGCTTTCGCTGTCACGGCTGGACTGTGTCTTCTTTTTCTCCTGGTGCCACTCTTTCGCCGTCAGGTGTGGCGGAGCGGAGGGCGCCATATGGACAAGGTTACTCTTTCTCGATTGGGTGGAGTGGCGATGAGCTGTGCTTTTCTCTTCACGATAATTTTTGATCCCAACTTGGTATTGACCCGAGAGATTCTGGGACTCCTGGTCGGAAGCGTTTTTGTCTGTCTGTTTGGGTTGTGGGATGATTTACAGGAGCTCGGCGTCAAGGCTCAGGCATTCTTTCAGGTCGCGATGACTGTCATCCTTTTTATTTTTGGTATCCGTGTCATGACGCTTCACAATCCCTTCGGTGCCCCCTTCATTCTTTCGGAACAGGGAGCTATCCCTGTGCTCATCGGTTTTATGCTCCTTCTGGCCTGGGTATTTCTGGTTATCAATGCCGTTAATTGGTTAGACGGCCTCGACGGTCTACTAGGCGGTGTTTCTCTCATCACCTTTCTCACGATTTTCTTTCTCAGTCTGAAGCCAGAGGTCAACCAGCCACCAGTGGCCATCCTGGCTATTGCTGCGGCCGGTATGGTAGCGGGCTTTCTTTTGTTCAATATCCATCCGGCGAGAATCATGGCCGGGACGGCTGGTTCTCTCCTCCTGGGGTTTCTTATCACCGTGCTTTCTCTTATCGCTGGGACCAAAGTCGCCACAGCACTCCTGGTCCTTTCTCTCCCGATCGCTGATGCCCTGTGGGTGATCGGCGAGCGTTTCTTAGCTGGAACCTCGGTTTTTCAGGCAGATGGTCGGCACCTGCACTACAAGTTACGCAATCTTGGTTGGTCGGAGGGGCGGATCGCCTGGTTTTTTTCGAGCCTGACCGCCCTGATTGCTATTATTGCTCTGAACACCGCCGCTTTGGGGAAATTCATCGCCCTTCTTTTGGTGCTGACCACCGTCTTTTCTTTCCTGCTCTTCGTTGCCCAGAAGACGAGACGGCAGGAGCGCCTGAGCCAAAAAGTATGAAAATGGATTCTCTGACAGTACTTCGTTTCGCCCAGTGGGTTTTTTATAGCGCACTTGTGGTTATACTTTTAGTTTCTTTTGCTCTGTTTCTTCAGAAGTTGTCACCGAAGCTGCCGAGTCAAGCCTCATTTACTGGTAAGGTTTATTCCCTGGAAGTCGCTGATACGGGGGTGACACGGACCCGAGGACTGGGCGAACGCTCCGCCCTCTGCGCTACCTGTGGCATGCTCTTTGTCTTTGAAAAACCGGGCGAGTACCCTTTCTGGATGAAGGGGATGCATTTTCCTCTCGATATCGTGTGGCTCCTCCAAGGCACGGTGGTGCATATTGAACGTTCCGTGCCGTGGGAGGATCAGCAAACAGTCTATCGTTCAGGCGCGGCAGCTGACCAGGTGCTCGAGTTAAACGCTACGGAAGCAGCACCGCTTGCGGTGGGAAGTTCGGTGCTTTTTTCTCCAACCGGCCAGCGCTGAATACCAGTAAGCAACATAAAACCCCGCCGTTGCGGGGTTTTATCAATTTCTCTAGAGAAAGAACGGAGATGCGTGCGATAACGGTCTAGCGGAAAGCGCTGACGCGAGCAGAATATTTCTTGAGATTCTGCAGTTGCTTGTCATTGAGAGTCTTCGATTTCTCGATAGCTTGACTGATCAGGCTCTTGGAGAATTCGATGGAAGTCCTGGTAGTAACGGCACCGGCGTGTGGCGCGTTCTTGCGCAGATAGTCTTCAATGTAGATTTTGTGCTCGGGAGTGAGTGAAGAGTCAGTCTCCTTCTCGAGGTAGTGAGCGAGGGCCCGACGAGCCAAATGTGTTGTCCCGTCTCCGCGCTGTGCTTGTTCTACGAAAGAAGTTTCGGTCTCACGGCTGAGCTCTGGTGTCACGGTGACGCCCGGCTTTACTTCGCCCTTGACGGTCGTATCGGTAGGGGTGGTGCCTTGATCTCCTGTGACGCTCGTTTCAGTGCCATTGGTGTCCAAGAGTGTGCTGCCGTCATCCGAGAGTGTCTGCGTGCGCTGCGAGTAGGAGTAGATTCCCAAAGCAATTGCGGCGACAATGAAGACACTGACGATGATGCGGAGGTTTTCCTGAATCCAATCTTTTACCTGAGTGGCAGAAGATTCTTCCTCAAACATCGGATCTTGATGTTCCATAGTATTCACCTCTCTTTCTAGTTTTGGTTAATTTTTAAAGTTCGCTTGCGTTGAAGCCCATGGTGAAGAAAATTTTGTCATCTTCTCCAGGCCATGTCGACCTCCTGTTTCTTTATACTAAAGTGCGGGAGAGAGCCTGTCAACTGGACAAAAAGCCATTTTTTCAGCCTGGTATGAGGCTTTTTTGGTGTTGCCAGGGAAAAAAGAACCGCGCGGGGAGACTTGTTTTCTTTGTGGGCGCTGGTATGTGGCAGTTGTTATTACCAAACGATCCGCCAACTGGCGGAGAGTGCAGCGAAAACTTGTTTTCGTTTCCGAGCGCCTGCCCGCCTACGGAGGGAGTGCCGGTAGAATCAGGTGAATACCCCGTGGCTTGCCACGGAAAGAAACAAACATCAGTTTGTTTTTGAGTCCAGGGCTTGCCCTGGGGTGAATACCTGATATTGAGAAAATATTTTTGAAGTGGTGAATGATTTTTTCTTTATCAAAATTTTTTCAAGCATTTTTTTCAGGCACGCATTGTTGTCGAGCACAACCGTTTTCTTTTTTCGTATGATAATTCTTTTATGTTTATCTTTGCAAAGAGGTGTTGACTCTTGACAGGATAATTTTTCTCTTTGCATTTTACAAAAAAAGAGTATAATAAAAACATACGGAAAAAATTTCTGTAGCACGCATACGAAAAAAAGTAGCGCGTGCGAAATAAAAAAATAAAATCCTTATGCTCTCACATTCGTTGTGAACTCACAGCGAAGAAAAGGGGGCAGAGGTGTAGAAGGAGGTGAGTATTATGGCAGCTAAGAAAAAAGTTACAAAGAAGAAGGCCACCAAGAAGGTAGCCAAGAAGAAGGCAGCTCCAAAGAAGAAGAAGGCCGCGAAGCGCAAGTAATTGTCTCCGAAGCATTTGGATAAAACCAAAACAAAAATCCCCGTTTACACGGGGTTTTTGTATTTTTAGCAGGGTCTTTTTCTTATGGGAGAGTAACCTGCAGCAGGCGATCTTTACCGCTGAGATCAGGAAAGATTTGCGGTTTGGCTTGGGGCCAGAATGTTTGAATCTCGCGGGAGAGAGGAACGGACTGTTCGGGGCTGAATTCGAGGAAGACGGTGGTAGAGAGATAGTGGGGAGCTAAAGTTTTGAGTTGCAAAAAGAGACGACGATAGTGAGCGAGTCCGTCCGTGCCACTCACCAGGGCGCTCTTCGGTTCGTGAAGACGCACGTCGGGAGCACTTTCGTTATAGATGGTAGTTGAAAGGTAAGGGAGGTTGGCCGCGATAATGGCATGACGATTTTTTTCGCGCGGAGGTGAGAACGTATCAAGGAGATCGCCCGCGAGAAATAAAATGTGTTCAACGCTCTCATGACGTTTTGCGTTCTCTCCTGCGATACGCAGCGCTGGCAGAGAAATATCGAGTGCAAAAAAATGGACATCCGTTGTGGAAGGAAGGAGTGGGGGAATTTCTTGGGCGAGCGTGATGATGATAGCGCCGCT
The DNA here is from genome assembly GCA_043785755.1 of Candidatus Moraniibacteriota bacterium. Taxonomy (GTDB): domain Bacteria; phylum Patescibacteriota; class Minisyncoccia; order Moranbacterales; family UBA1568; genus UBA1568. Next base: position 4,116 of record JAYVWV010000016.1, on the reverse strand, counting down.
CCCGGTACCGATATCGATGAAATCAATCTTGTTTTTTGCTCCCGAGTGAAGAGTATAGTATGCGAGCACTTGTTCGACGAGGAGTTCTGTTTCCGGGCGAGGAATGAGAGCATCTTTGGTGACGAGGAAGGCGCGGCCGTAGAATTCTTTCTGCCCGACGATGTAGGCGACAGGTTCGTGGTACAGACGGCGCTCCAAAGAGTCTGTGGCTCGGGCCTCTGCCTCCTCCGACAGGGTGGCATCCGGATGGGTCAGGAGAAATATCTTTTCCTTTCCTGTGGCGTGCGCGAGGAGGATGAAAAAATCCTCTGGAGCAATCCGCTTCGCCCACTTTCGCCTCAGTGTCGCGATGGTCATAAAACAAAAAACAGTCAGCAATCAACGAAGTCGGTAACGTGTTCAAGTAAGAAAAGTGTTCTTTTTGCCTTCCGATGATTGTCTCTTGCTTACTGCTGCTCAAGCTTGCGGCGGATGTCTTCAGCTTCCAAGGCGTCGAGGATCGGGTCGAGAGCACCTCCGAGGATAGTCGTCAGATTGCTCCATGATTCTTTGATACGGTGATCAGTGACGCGATCCTGTGGGTAATTGTAGGTGCGAATTTTTTCGCTGCGGTCCCCGGTACCGATCTGACTTTTACGAGCATCGCCCTGCTCTTTGGCCTGGCGCTCTTCTTCGAGTTGGTAGAGGCGGGAACGGAGCACCTTCATGGCTTTATCTTTGTTCTTGATTTGGGATTTTTCGTCTTGGCAGCTGACGACCAATCCGCTCGGCATGTGAGTGATGCGAACGGCACTGTACGTCGTGTTGACCGACTGCCCACCGGGGCCGGAAGAACAGAACGTATCGATGCGCAGATCCTGAAGGTTGATAGTGACTTCGACGTCCTCCACCTGTGGCAAGACTGCTACTGTGGCAGTGGAGGTGTGGATGCGGCCGGCCTTTTCCGTTTCCGGCACTCTTTGGACGCGGTGAACACCAGATTCGTATTTCATTTTCTGGTAGACGGAGGTTGGGCTGCCGCCGCGGTTCACCTCAAAAACTGCTTCTTTGAAGCCACCGACTTCTGTTTGGTTGGAGTGGAGCATCTCGAGGCGCCAACCCTCTTTTTCAGCGTAGTGAGCATACATGCGCAGGAGTTCGGCCGCGAAGAGCGAAGACTCATCGCCGCCCGCTCCACCGCGGATTTCCACGATGATATCCTTATCGTCCATAGGGTCCTTGGGTAAGAGGAGACGAGTGAGTTCGTTTTCGAGGGCCGTTTTTTCTTCAGCCAACATGATATTTTCTGTCATCGCCAATTCTTTCAGTTCCGGATCGTTATCGGTGTTATGGGTCAGTTCGGCGTTGTCACGCATCGATTTTTCGATAGCCCGAAAACGCTGGATGCGCTCGATGATGGTATCGAGTTCCGTTTTGCGGCGGCCGAGAATAGCGAGTTGCTTGGGATCGCGCACGACATCGGGGTCACTCAGTTTGGCCTGGACGGCATCGTATTCGCGTTCTATCCCGATGAGGAGGTCTTGCATACTGGTTCGAAAATGAAAGTTTTCTTTAATATAACACAAAATCCCGATGAAACGGGATTTTTGGCGCTTTCAGTATGGAGAGAAAAAAAGAGAAAAGAAAGCGCTTTCGGACAAACGCTAAGCGGCGGTCTTTTCCTTCTTGGGAGCTGATTTTTCTTCCTTAGTCTCTTTGACACGAGGAGTCTTCTTGCGGGCAACTTGCTTGGCCTGGGACTTCTCGGACAGTTTCTTGAAACGATCAACCCGGCCAGTCGTGTCGATGACCTTCTTCTTACCCGTGTAGAGCGGGTGACAGAGCGCGCAGATTTCTGTGTGCATCGTTTCGACGGTCGATCCGGTTTCGAGGACAGCACCGCAGGCACAGGTAATCGTCACTTTGGCGTAATAAGTAGGGTGGATGCCTTGTTTCATACTTCTGGAAGATAGCGTAGTTGAGGCTTTGTAACGTAGTGGAGAGTGTAGCATGGGTTGTCGGAATTGGCAAGTCCGGCCGTGGAAAGGGTCTTTGGACGAGGGATTATCTCTTGAGAAAGAGGCTGAAAACGGAAAAAAGTCTCTCTCTTGCCAAAGAATCGCTCCTCTGCTACACTACTGACTGTATTTTCCCCGCCTCTTTCCTTGAGAGAAGCGGAAAATCAGACATACTTTGTCACCTGAGTCTCTTCCTGGCCTGTTTCAACAGTGCATACGAGGTTCATCAAGGGTGCGGGTAGGTGGCTCCTGAGGGAGCGTTAATTCATAAAGGAAAAAGTAAGCATATGAGCGAAGAAAACGAGATCAAGACGGAGGAGCAAGTGGCAGAGACAGCCGTAGAAAAAGCGCCAGAGGTGGAGAGTTATTTCTCGCCGGCCGAGTTCGCCAAGCTTGATGCTAGCCTCGAAGGCTTGCTCAAGGCAGGTGTGCATTTTGGGCACTTGAAGTCGCGTCGTCATCCCAAGATGGATGAATACATTTACACGACACGCAAGAATATCAATATCGTCAATTTGCAGAAGACGTCGGAGAAACTGGAAAGCGCCGCCAAGTTTCTGGCAGACGTGGCCAAGAGTGGCAAGCCGATTTTGTTCGTCGGGATGAAGAAGCAGACACACGAGACGGTGCGTTCGCTCGCCATCGCGGTCGGTCAGTACTACATGGTAGATCGTTGGCTCGGTGGGACACTGACCAATTTTGTTTGTATTCGGGGCCGAGCTCGCCATCTGCGTGATCTCGAAGAGCGTTTCGCTTTGGGAGAATTCAAGAAATATACGAAGTTTGAGCAGGCCAAGAAAATGGAAGAAGTGGCGCGTCTCGAGAAGAAGGTGGGTGGTATCAAGGGGATGGAAGACCTGCCAGGCGCTATCGTTATTGCTGATACTAAAGAAGCTGGATTAGTCCTTCACGAAGCGAATAAGATGGGTGTGCCCGTCGTCGGTATCGTTGATACGAATACTGACCCTTCTCGTGTTGACTTCCCGATTCCTGGGAATGATGATGCCCTTTCGTCTTTGCGACTCCTCTTTGGTTCTTTGGGGAAGGCCATTCTCGCCGCGAAGCATGCCGCCGCTATAAAGGCGGAAACAGTCGTTGTGAAGAAAGATGAGACCAAGGCAGTCGTGGCCGCCTAGTGTAGACACGTTAATCGTGGTGAACGGTGCAGAAAAAATCTAAAATCTAAAAACTACAGTGTTATGACTCAGATGGAGCAGATCAAGGCTCTGCGTGAAAAAACCGGAGCAGGTATCGTTGAGGTGAAGAAGGCCTTGGACGAGGCTTCTTTCGATGAGGCAAAGGCGATTGAAATCCTGCGCAAGCGTGGTCAGGACAAAGCCATGAAAAAGGGTGACCGCGAGACGCACGAAGGCATCGTCGTTTCGTACATTCATTCCAATGGCCGAGTAGGTGCGCTGGTCAAGCTCTATTGTGAGACCGATTTCGTCGCTAGGACAGAAGAATTTCAGGCGCTCGGGAGAGACATTGCCATGCATGTGACGGCTTCGGTGCCACAGTATGTGAAGCCCGAAGAAGTGACCGAAGAAGCACTGGCCAAGGAACGGAAAATGTGGCGCGCTCAGCTGGTGGCAGAGGGTAAGCCGAGCGAGCTCATCGACAAGATCCTCGTCGGTAAGGAAGAGAAGTTCTGCCACGAGAGTGCTCTTTTGACGCAGCCTTTCGTTAAAGATCCTTCCAAAACCGTTGGGGATTTGGTCGTGGAAAAGATTCACAAGATCGGAGAAAATATCCAGGTGGGGAGTTTCGTTCGTTACGAGCTCTAGCGTGAAGGTGGGGAGAAGCAGTGTCTTGCCATAAGTCTAAATCAAAGAGTTTTTCCGTAGAGCCATGTGGTATCTCGTTGCCCCACCGATTGTCGTCGTTCTGAGCCTCTCTTTTTTGGTATGGTATCTGTCACGCAAGGGAGATGATCCGACGATTGCCGAGAAAGTTTTGGCGAACGGAACAGAAAGCGAAAGTATTTCTTTCCCTCGGACCAAAGAATTCTTCCTGCGAATTTTGGAAAAAGCCGGACAGCGCTTCAAAGTGGGATCGCTCCGTGCTCATAATGCTCTTCATGAGTTCACGCAATCAGTGAAGGCCAGTCGCATCAAGGTGC
>JAYVWV010000015.1:0-18184 GCA_043785755.1 Candidatus Moraniibacteriota bacterium | reverse complement strand
GCGAGCCAGAAACGCCTTGAGGTAAATGGACAGCTGCAAATCATGGTCTACCTTGTCTTGCGAAGGCATCTTGCGCGCCGTCTTATAGTCGATGATCTCATAGCCATCGGCCGTTTTGTCGATCCGATCGATGATGCCAGAGATAACATGCTGGCCCGCCTCAACGCTCCCAATCTCGATAGCAAAACGACTTTCCAGATCGACGATAGTGTAGTCCGCCGGCCGAATATGCTCCAGGTAATTACGAATGATGTTTACGCCCTGGGTGAAGGCAGCCCGCTCTTCCAGTTCATCTTCGTAGACTTCACTGTTCCAACCCTTCGCGTAGTAGTCGAGGGCCTGATCAAGGGAAGGAGAAAGGAGAGCGGGGGTGTGGATGTATTTGAGGACGGCATGAATGAGCGTACCAAAGACTGCCTCCTTACTCTTGGGCTCAGGGATGCGATCGATGTGCTGATACTTGTACTTAAGCGGGCAGGTCTGGTACGTGCCGACACTCGAATAGGAAATGCGCATATTTCAATACAACGGAAATATAAAAAGAGACACTTATAGATGCACTTCATTGTACCAAGAAGGTCTTAGCCCGACACTATTGACAAATTATCAATATTATGCTATCATGATACTTGTACCTTTAAATCCAAGTTCCTACCAAAAACCCCACAACAAAGGGAAGTCATGACCAAATCAGTCATATGGATAGCGTTTGGAAAATTTCTACGCGAAATCCTCATGCAGTACTGGCCCGAGCTCATGCAGAGTGAGATAGAAAACGTCCAACAAGTGGCAAAAATCGACTCACTCGAAGAAGAACTCCAGGCTCTAAAAGAAGAGTCGGGACGTGACGACCTGACCGGCCTCCTGAAGCGGAATGGTATGAAACGCGCCTTTCATCGCCATGCCCACAAGATCGGACGGACGGCGGTACGAATCAGCCATGATGCAGGGGAACGGTATCTCTCGATGCCACAAACTCATCTGCTGTTCATCGACGCAGACCACTTCAAGTCGGTCAATGACAACTACGGACATGCCATGGGTGACCAGGTTCTGGTAGCTATCGCAAAGGTTATCACGAGCTCGATTCGCGAGGACGATATCCCGGCCCGTTATGGCGGTGAAGAGTTTGTCGTCGTCATCAGTAACGCCAATGCCAGCGAAGCTGCTGGCACTGCCGAACGTATTCGGCACGCCGTCGAGAACCTGACCTTCAATGGTCAGATTGGTTCCGAAGCGGTATCGGTTCTTCGGGTGACGCTCAGTATTGGCGTGGCACGGATCAACCTTGATCCACATAACCGATATGACGACATAGACCAGAAGCTAGAAGAAGCGAATGTCCGTGCCGACATAGCTATGTATGAGGCCAAGAATACCGGTCGCAACCGAATCGTCATCGCTCCCGATCAAGAGTAGGACGATCGCGTCTAGTCGTAGGGTCAGGAGCCTGATATACACCGGAAGTGAAGCGTAACACGCATCCTTCCGGTTTTTTTATTATCAAATGCATGATTCTGCAGATTTGTATTTGTATACTCTCTAGTGTATAATGAGTAAACAAGTACACTCTAACTGGAAAAACCGATTGACATCGTACGAAAGTTAAGGGCTGACTTTTATGTATTTAATCCAATAGAAAACTTTGCGATTGATGTATTTACTACAGAAACCTACCACAATCTTGAGACGAACATGTGAGTATATTCCTCAAATTTATACAACGTCAGATAATGTAACTTATGAGACATTGTATAGAAAAGAAACTGGAAACAAATGGTTAACCGTTTAGGTCCTCTTTGTTCACTCATTTCCCTTCCAAAACGACCACGTAGGATCGATTGAGAGACGTTTGAGTGAAAGAGGTATACATGCCTCCCTCCCCGTTTGAGGTGAATCAAGGAGTACGAATCAGGCGCCATGAATTTCTGAGCGAGCATAGTGATGCTTCGCCCGGCATACTTCATCATCACGACCCTCCCCTCTTTTCCAAAAAATACGCCAGGGGAGTCTTGGGTAATTTTTTACAACTGTTCTATTTCTTTTTGAGGAACGTTGCCATTTTTCTCCACAGGAACAGTTGATACAATCGGAGGTCGTGACCACCGGTCGGTTTGAGATAGTATGATGCCCCAGTCTTTTCTGCGAATGGTACGACGGGACCGTACAGCACATTGCGATCATCTTTAGCGTGAATGATGAGAACCTTGTGACCATGGACCAGAGAGGTTTGTGTAGCGGGATTATAAAAATCAGGTTTCAGAAGTTTATTCCAATCTGTATTCGTTTTTGTCCGGTACATACCTCCAAAGCCTTCACGAGAAAAACGCACGAAGAAATCGAACGGCTCATCCTCCCCCAGCGCCCTCCAATCGATGACAGGGCAGGTGGCGATCACTTTTTTCACGATCGGCAGATCGGTATTGAGAAGCACTGCCGGACCGCCGAATGATCCACCAAAAAGATGCACGGCCGAAACCTTCACGGCCATCTTTGTTCCGGTCGCGATATCAGTCACCGATTTCTTTTTTTCAAGTTCGATAACAACATCACGGATGTCCTGAGCAGGTGACTTCTCGAGAAACCAGCCCGAACTTTCCCACGTCCCCCGATAGCGCGGAAAAATAACGACATAACCCTGGGCTGCCAAAAACAGCAGGGTTTCCCTTTTCGCATTGGAGGTCGGAGCGCCGATTGCGAGCACCGCCACCTTGCCCGTCTGCCTTTCAGGGAAACACACTTCTGCCACGATGTCTGTGGCGAAACGCGTCCGAATAACGATGGGAGAATATTTTTTCACAGCAGAGTATTACGGCAAATAAACGCTTGGATCAACATTGGCGCCGATCGGAATCTTGAGACCTTTGACTGTACTGGATTCCACGAGTTCGAAAGACTTGACCGAATAGACGCCAAAGTGCAGATGTGTACCAGTCGAATACCCAGTACTCCCCATCTTGCCGATCTGTTCGCCCTGATCGACCTTGTCGCCTTCACTGACACCGATAGAGCTCATATGACCATAAAGGGTCACCATTCCGTTGCCATGATCGATAGCGACCCACTTCCCATAGGCATACTTGCCGAGGTTGCCTGTGCCGATCACCTTGCCGGCCGCCGCCGCCATGATGGATGACCCATAGGAACCGCCAAGGTCGAGTCCATTATGTTTACCCGATGCATAGGCTTTTTTGGAATAACTAGTCTTGCCGTACCCTTGGGTAATGGACACCTTCGTCACTGGCCAAGCGAGGAGACCATGGTTATAACTCGGCAACCCGGCCGTTGACTTACCAGATTCCAGATCCTGAATCTCATTTTCGATTTCGTCACGCTGCTTTTGGAGGTCATCCACCAGACCCGAATACTTGGTCGCCTCTGCCTGCGTCTTGCTCAAGAGCGCAGCCTTGGCACGTTTCGTTGTTTCGAGCGTCTGGTTTCGAACAGCCAAGTCTTGGTAGAGCTGTTCGACCTCTCCTTTTTTATGGGTGAGCTGTACCTGCTCGACCGCCAAGCTGTCCCGCAGCGACTTGACCGAGACTAACAGCTCGCTGGTCTTGTCACTGATATCAGCCGTCCAGCTCTCATCTTTGAAATAGAGAGCGCTTTCGGCTGACGTGAGAAACGTCGGCACACTATCGTTGGAATAATCATTATAAAAAACGCGCATCAGCTCGGACAGAACTTTTTTCTGACGATCGATGATCACGCTCTTTTCCGCGACCCGGAGCGCCAGCGTAGAAATCTGCCCTTCGAGATCATGGATTTTATTGGTAGTGGTATCAATCTCGAGCTGCAATTTATCGGCCTGAGCCTGGAGGCCTTCGATCTGATCGCCCAGGGTCGCCCCTTGGCGCTGTTTCAGATCAATAATCTGCTTATAGGCTTTGATCTTGGCATCGATGGTGTCGAGAGAGTCGCGCAAGGCATTGGCCTTATCAAGTTTGGCCTGCTCGAGAGACGTGATGCTATCGCTCGCCCCGGCCCGACCAACCACAAAAAGAGCGACACCAAAAAACAGGGTCGTGAGTACGAAGAATAATCTTAAATTGGAATTTTGTTTCAGCATGGTACCTTTTAGTATACCATAGCCGATTGCCCGCTAGGAAAGGTTGGCGATGGCTTTTTCAAGCCGAAGGAGTGACTCATCTTTGCCTAAAACCCAGGCCACCTGAGCCGGCGAGGGCGAACGTTCGGCGCCGGTCAAGGCCGCACGCAGTGGCCAGAGAAAATCACCACGTTTCTCCCCTGCCGCGGTCAAAAGTTTTTCTTCCAGTATCTTCAAATCCCCCCACGCCTCATCAGTTAGCCCCTGCAGTAACTTTTCTGCCTGTTCGAGAGAGACCAAAGTCATGGCAGCGTCATTTTGTTTCCAATGGAGAAGCGAAGACTCATACGAAAGTTCGTCCGAAAAGAAAAATGGATTGTGAATACCGACATCAGACAGGCGCGCGAGACGGTCGTGCTCGACAGCGAGAACTCTCTTCAGAAAAGTCTCACTCTTTTTCTCGGCTGGCAACGTCTGGAAGAACTCTTGCTCCAGTAGACCGAAGGCACTGACTCGCGCATACAGCTCATCCACCGAGAGACGCTTGATATATTCGCCATTCATCCAGTCAAGTTTCTTCAGATCAAAAACGGCTCCACCTTTATGCAGTCCGGCAAGGTCGAAAGCTTGTTCAAGTTCACGTAATGTAAAAATCTCCTGCGTATTCCCCTGCCCCGGGTTCCAGCCCAAAAGCGCAACGAAATTTATGAGGGCCTCTTTCAGATATCCCTGCGACAGAAAATAATCGACAGAAACTTCACCATCACGCTTCGACAATTTCTTCTTCCCATCCTTCCCGAGAATCACTGAAAGATGACCGATATGCGGAATCTCCCAGCCGAGGGCCTCATAGAGCAGGATGTGCTTCGGCGTGGATGGCAACCATTCCTCGGAGCGTAACACATGGGTAATCTGCATGAGATGGTCATCGACCACCACTGCCAGATGATACGTCGGGAAACCATCCGACTTCATGATCACTGGATCATCAATATCCTTGGTATGAAACTTCACATCGCCACGAACTAAGTCGGTAAAAGCAATTTCACGATTCTCTGGTATCAAAAATCGAATGACGTACGGCAATTGCTCCTTCAGATTATTCTCTTTTTCCTCTTCAGAAAGATCGAGACAATGACGATCGTATTTCGGCGCCTGTTTGTTCTTGGCCAATTCCACACGCATGGCATCCAATCGTTCTGTGGAACAGAAACAACGGTAGGCTTTTTTCTCTTCAACAAGCAGGTCTGCATATTTCTTATACAATGCCAGCCGTTCGGATTGGATGTACGGTCCGTATTCCCCTACCTCGGTAATGCCCGGGTACACAGCGGAATCCCTCGCCGTTACATCTGACCCGGTGAGTTTCGTTTTTTCGAAGGGTCCTTCACTATACTGCACCCCCATATGCTGAAGCACCTGAATCAGACTTTCCACCGATCCTGGGACAAAACGTTTTTGATCAGTATCTTCAATTCGTAGAATAAAAGTACCCCCCTGTTTCTTGGCAAAGAGGTAGCTGTATAGAGCGGTTCGAAGCCCTCCAACGTGGAGAAATCCGGTCGGCGATGGCGCGAAACGAACGCGAACTTTTTCGGACATAAAACGATCAGCAAATAACAGCGAAAAAAAACAGAGATATTTATGGCTTAATTATAGCATTTTTTAGAGTTTTGCCAAGAACCAAAAAAGGGAAAGTGATAACAGCGGTAAAGATACGCTTCCATCGTTTTGGTTGTAAGCTCAGCCGCCACAACCACTCTAAGCCAAGAGCGCGAAAAAGCTTGGGCGCACGTTTCTGTTTCCCTGTCAGATAATCCAGACTCCCTCCAACCCCAACAACTAATCGTGTCTCTCCGCAATACGTCCTCAATTTTTCTAGAAATATTTCTTGCTGAGGTGTTCCGAAATTACAAAGGACGATTGTTGAATTACCAATTACCAATTTCCAATTTCCAAACTCCGCCGGATCGATGTCTTGACCGGTCACAATAAGTCTTGGATATTTTTTCAAAAGAGCGTCATGGATCTCTTTATACGAGGACAGGCCATCCTTTTTAATGGCAAGGAATACTGTTTGGCCGTCCTGCTCAGCGATTGATAGGATTTCAAGGAGCAGGTCGGCACCAGGGAAACGGGTCACTTTCTGGCCATGAAGAAAGCCGGCCAGGACGATCCCGACACCATCTGCCACACATAAATCAGCAGAAAGGAGAGCCAGCTTAAAGCCTGGGTTCCGGTCAGCCAACACCAGAAACTCTGGATTGACAGTGGCGATGCGATGAAACCCTGGCTCGCTCAAGAAACTCCTGACCCGAGCCAGTATCTCATCACGCGAAGCCAATCTTATCGGAATACCAAAAAGCTCCATAGGAAAATTCAGAGCAATGGGAATGTATCTATCGGTTCGTAACGACGCTTGCCATCAAGCGAGAGGCTTTCGAAGACACAGACCGTATCCACCATTTCGAGCAGGTGCAGTTTTTCCTTGAGCTCCGGCAGTGGTGCCAGTGCCAGCCACTTCTGCTTCTTGATTTTCGAGAGAGTGATATGCGGCGCATAGGCTTTCTTCTCGACAACGAACGACGAGAAGGCTTTTTCGACGGCCTCTCGGAGTTTTTTCAGTCCCTCATTCGCCTCGCCGGTGAGCCAGATCATCTTGGGATTACTCGGGCTTTCCATGAGACGTAAACCCTGAAATTTCATTTCAAAGGAGGAAAGGTCTTCACAGGCCTCCCCGACCCGAGCACAGACATCCGCTACCTGTTCTTCATGGACAAAGCCGAGAAAAAAAACGGTCACCTGGAGGTTTTCTGGCCGCGTCAAAAGCACGGCGTCCTTGGGAAAACGCTCCATCTCTTGCACCAGGCGTTTCCGCAAGGGAGCGGAAAGTGGGATACCGACAAAAAGTCTTCTGGTCTTGTTCATACCTGAAGCGTAGCGGAAAAGAGCCAAAAGAGCAATTTCTTGCTAAAATGAAGCCGTCCAGTAGATACTCTTTCCAATACACCCCTGCTATGCCGAAAACGTCCCTCTATCGCCTGGAAGTGGCTCCGCTCATCATTCTCCCGCTCACCCGGTCACCGTTTTTTTCCTATGCGAGTAATACACCGGTCACCAAAGGGTCGCTCGTCGCTATTTCCTTTGGAAGACAATCTATCGAAGGTGTCGTTTTTGATTGCCAAGAGCTCCCCGGGAGCCAGCCCTCGTGGATGAAGCAAGTCTCCCGTGTCATGCAGCCTGGTTTTCTGACAGAAGAACAATGCCGCCTCGCTCAAATAATCAGCGATGAATATTTCACGCCGCTTGGCAAAACACTCCGCCACTTCTTGCCAGCAGTCGTCCAGGCACGACAGAAATCACTTCAAGAAGGAGGGGTCGCGAAAAAAAAGATACTCCTCCACGCCACGAAAGAAGAACAAGCACTCCTACAAACACTCACTGACAGCAAAAAGAATCGCCCAGTATACCTCGATACATCCCTGGCCGCCGATCCAAAACGTGAACTCCTGCTCATCGTCAAAGAGAGTATCAAAAAGAAGAAGCAGGTGCTTCTTCTCGTCCCTGAGATTACTCTCATTCCAGGCCTGGAAGCCCGTTTCAAGGAATGCTTCGCTCATGAAAATGTCACTGCCCTCCACAGCAAACTCTCCGCCGGGGCATTCTTTTCCGCTTGGGAAAGGATCCGTTCTGGAAAAGGCGGTGTCGTCATCAGTACCCGCCAAGGCCTCTTCGCTCCCTGGAAGAATCTCGACAGCATCATCGTGAGCGAGGAACAGGATGAAAGTTACAAACAGTGGGATATGAGCCCGCGCTACCATGGCAAACGTGTCGCCGGTATACTCGCCAGTCTCTCTCACGCTCGCCTCATCCTCACTTCAGGAACGCCCAGTGTCGAGAGTCTTTTTCTCATTGAAGAAAACCAGCTGCTCGCCCTCCGACCGCTGGCCAAGCATCCGGCCCTCGGCCAGGCACTCACCATCGTCAACCTGAAATTGGAACGCTACCGGAGAAACTTCTCACCCTTGTCCCAAGAACTCCTGCAGGCCCTCCAAACAACGCTCGATCGAAGCGAACAAGCCCTCCTCTATATCAATCGCCAGGGCATGAACGCCTTTTCCGTCTGTGAACAATGCAAAAATGTTTTCCGTTGCCAAGCCTGTAGTCACCCCCTCACCAGCACCCGCGAGGGCCACTTCCGCTGTTCCGCCTGTGGCTATCAAACCAGCCTCTTCCCCAGCTGTCCTACCTGTGGGCATCTTGCCTTCCGCCACATTGGCTTCGGTACCGAAAAAGTAGAGAAGGAAGTTCACAGAAACCTTCCCAAAGCGCGCATCGCCAGGCTCGATAGTTCCACCATCCGTACTATAAAGACCATCGATGAAACCTCGCTCATGGGGCGTTCTGGACTGATCGATATTCTGGTCGGCACGCAGATGATCCTCAAGGATCCTCCCTTGCCTACACTGGCTTTGGTTGCTATGATTGACGCAGATAGCCTGCTCCTTTTCCCCGATTTTCAGGCTGATGAAAGGCTTTTTCAGGATCTCTCCCGAGCCGTCCGTCAGATTCATCGGAGCAACGCCGCCTCAAAGCGAGAGGGAATGGTTTTTGTGCAGACCTTCCGACCAGAAAGCGCCTTTTTTCAGAAAGCACTCACTCTCGGAAGTGATGCCTTTTTACACAAAACCCTCACTGAACGACAGGAACTTTTCTACCCCCCATTTTCCCGACTGATCGCTGTTACGTGTCAGGGAAAAACAGAAAAGGACGTAACGCGCCAGGGAACAAAGCTTTATGATGCTCTCCGGGCCGTGCTCCCAAAAAATACCAAGGTACAGCCACCGCATCCCGCCCGCTACCTCAAGAAGGGCAATCGTTTCGAGTCAACGCTCCTCCTCCGCTTTCCTGCTCATGAAACTCTGCCAGAAGAGTGGCGCAAACTCCTCATCGCCGGGAGCAAAGAGTGTGTCGTCGATGTCGATCCCTTCTCCCTCCGTTAAAGCATTCCCCTATGTCACTCTCACTGGTCACCGGAGAAAAGACGAAAATTCTCCTCGCAAAAACGACTCCCGTATCCGATCCTTTGTCCAAAGAGATTCAGGACCTACTCCCAAAAATGGTGACAACGATGCATAGGGAGCGTGGTGTGGGGTTGGCCGCCCCACAGATTGGTGTTTCTTGGCGACTGGCAGTAGCTGAGGTCGACGCCCAGGTGTACTACCTCATCAATCCGGAAATTACCTCGCGCTCCCAAGAAATAATCCTCTCAGAAGAAGGTTGCCTGAGTCTCCCTGGTGAATTTTTCCCCATTATCCGTTCCGAAACAGTTACAGTACGCTACCTCAATGAAAAGGGACTCCCGAAAAAATTGCGTGCCACGGGCTTTCTCGCGACCGTCATCCAACACGAAGTGGACCACCTTGATGGCATCCTCATCATCAACCGATTCACGAAGCAAAAACGAAAACAAATGCTAACTGATACTCTCTATGACCAGCTGGCTTAAGGGGCTCTTCACAAAAAAAGCCGTCATCCAAAAACAACCGGCTCCTTCCGAGAAAGTGTTGATGGCTCCCCCAATAAACAACCACCCCTACCCATTGCCCGCGCCCCACGTGCGTGTCGTTTTCATGGGCACACCAGAGCTCTCTGCGACGTTGCTCGGAGCCCTCATTGAGGAGAAATACCACATTGTCGGTGTGGTAACGAAACCAGATAGGCCCGTTGGACGGAAAAATGAGATCGTTGGAAGCCCCGTCAAAGACATGGCGACCCTCCATAGTCTCCCATTACTACAACCGGAAAAACTCGATGCTGTTGCCATTCAACAAATCGGAAATTGGAAACCAGAAATGATTGTCGTGGCTGCTTATGGCAAGATTCTCCCGGCACCTCTCCTTGCCCTCCCGAAATTCGGCTGTATTAATTTCCATCCTTCGCTCCTTCCCAAATGGCGTGGGGCCTCACCGATCCAAAATGCCCTCTTAGCGGGTGAGACTCAGACCGGCATCACCATCATGCTCATGGATCAGGGTATGGACACAGGCGATATCCTCGCTCAGGAAACCTTCACCATCGCACCGGATGACACTATCGAAACCCTGACAGCCAAAGGGGTCAGTATTGGTCAAAAACTTCTCCTCAAAACGCTTCCTCAGTGGGTCGGCCATCACATCACCCCTGTCAAACAGGATAATACGGGGGCGACACTCTGCCAGCTCATCGAACGCGAAGACGGGCGGATTCTGTGGACCGATGATGCATTGAATATCCACAACCGCTACCGTGCCCTCTCGCCTTGGCCAGGCATTTTCACCTACTTTAGAAAAGATGGTGACTTGCTCCGGTTGAAACTCCTTTCTATTTCTTTCCAGAAGAACAACCCTCAAATTACTCAGCCGCTCGGTCAAGTTTTTGAAATTGGAGAAAAGATCGGGGTGCAGACAACCAGTGGTATCATCTTCCTCGAACAAGTCCAGCTAGAAAGCAAGACCCCGCTCCCTATTCGTGAATTTCTCCGCGGTAACGAAACGCTCCTGGGGAGCCTCCTTGAATAATCTTAGCCCACTCCTTATGGACTCTTCCCACGGAAGGGAAAATTTCAAAACCCTTTTGATTGGTGGCTTACTCATCTTCCTCGTTGGTGGCTGGTTCATCTATCGAACCCTCCACAATGCCCAGACAGAAAAACCATCCCTGACATCGCCACCTTCAGATACTGTGAACAAGAATACCGACACCTTCCCAACCATCGGGGCCACGGCCGTCCGCCAGAAAATGGCCAATGGTGAGCATGTCACATTCCTTGATCTGCGCTCACCGGAGAACTTTTCCAATGAGCATATACCCGCCTCTCTTTCCCTCTCACTGAACGCTCTCGATTCTTTTGCCATCCGAGAAAATGAACTTCTGGTCGTCGTCCTTTCCAACAAAGACACTCAGGGGAGAGAAACCGTAACCAATATTCTCAAACAAAAGTCCTTTCCTGCTTTTCTGCTCGATGGCGGGTTCGAGGATTGGAAAAAAAGCGGTGGTCAGACCATTTCTGTTGGCGATCCAAACTCCTTTCTCGATCAATCGAAGATCACCTACATCTCGCTGACCGATACACTCAAAGCCATTAACAGTGTAGAAAACGCCCCATTCATTTTGGACGTCCAGAGGCGGCAGGATTACCAAGCCAAGCACATCAAAGGAGCGACCAACATTCCCCTCTCTGAGCTGGAAAAACGTACTAAAGAAATTCCTGTGAGCAAAAGCATCATTGTCTACGGTGATGCGCAACTGACCTCCTTTCAGGGTGGTGTCCGACTGGCGGATCTGAGCTTCTACTCGACCAAAACCCTGAGCAGCCCCGACACGCTCAAGCCAGTCTCTGGTCTGCCACTCGAACCGTAAACTTCTTCATCAAAGGAATTAAAAACACCCCAGCTATAAGTGAGGTGTTTCTTAAGCAGGCGTCGGAGCGGCTTTTACTGCTCGATCACAGCCAGGATATCCTTATAGCTGGTCAGCAGATACTTTTCTCCCAACACCGTGATCTCTTCACCACCATAAAGACGAAACACGACTTTTTCTCCCGCTTTGACTTTAATCTTGTCGCTCTCACCGACAGCTACCACGCGGCCGAATTGCGAGCGCTCTTCCTTGGCTGTATCGGGGAGATAAATGCCCGCTTCGGTTTTCTGCTCCGGCTTTTCCACCTGAATCAAGACATTTTCACCGAGTGGACGGATAGGCGATTTTTTCATAGTGTGGCAGGAAATAAATTATGGATACTGACCCTTGTAAAAAAATTATTTTTCTTCGTGAAAATTAGTGGAGCGTCACATTTTCCTGAAACAATCTGTCTAATTCTTCCACGGCCCACTCCGAATTGGTTTTGAATTTTTCGAGAACCACTCGGTACTCAGGCGATAGCGGCATACTTTTCTCATTCGGAAAATGTTTGCGAAACCAAGGTGATTCAGTATTGGCAGGGTTTGACTTCATCATATTCTCTAGTATCAAGGTTTGTTTCTCCTCTATATTCTTCAAGCGTTCGACGCGATCCTGAAGAGAAGGGTCGGCGAGTACCAACGAAGCAATGGCCATATCCAAAGCCTCATCACTCTTGAGAGCTTGGCAACGATGCATAAACCACGCAGTCTGTAACATGTTCTGTTCTCTTTTCTCTTCTTCACCGAGCAAAAGTTCTTGCCCTTCTTCCTCAAATGGAAGAGCCTGAGATATAGGTATTTCCAAGGATGATGTTTTCATAGAATAAGGATACTGCTTAATTCCTTAGCGGGCCAGGGATTTATTCACCTCTTCGAGAGCACGATCGAGCTGCGGATCGCGCTTATTCTCCCGGTCATCTCTCGTTAGTTTCACCTCTATATCAGGAGAGATACCAACATGGTGGATTTGCTTGCCAGAAGGTGTCAACCAGCGGGCCACCGTTATCTTCATTGAAGTATCATTCGTCAACGGAATACGCTCCTGCACCGAGCCCTTGCCGAAAGACTTCACGCCGACCAAGGTGACGTTGTCACGATCGTCGCGGAGCGCGCCGGCCAAAATCTCAGATGCACTGGCACTGCCCTCGTTCAAAAGGACGATGGTTGGAAGCTGACTCAATACGTCCCCACCGCGGGCCTTCAATTCCGTCCTCTTACCCTGACCATCCTCTTCGATGACCACCACCTGTCCCCCTGGCAGCATCATACTGCCCATGGCCACTGCTGTTTTCAGGAGACCGCCGGGGTTATTGCGCAAATCGATGACAAGAGCGCGTGCCTTTTTATTGAGAACCTGTTTGACCGCTGTGTTGAATTCTTGCTCCGTATCCTCACCAAAGGAGTTCACCTTAATATACGCGATATCGTTTTCCTTCATCTCAAAGCGGACACTCTTGACCTGGATAGCATCACGCATGACGGTGACATCGCGCGGAGCTTCCTCTCCAGAACGGAAGATGGTGAGCTTCACTTTGGTACCCTTCGGCCCACGAATATGACTGACCGCCTCGTCGAGAGAATACGTACTGGCATCGACGTCATCAATCTTCACGATCTTGTCTCCAGCCAACAGTCCAGCCTTTTCCGCCGGCGCTCCTTCGAGAGGCGCGATGATGGTGATGATGTCATCCTTATAGCCCATCTCGGCACCAATGCCATCAAAAGTGCCCGAGATAACTTCTGTGAAGGCCTTATTCTCCTTCGGAGTGAAAAAAGTGGTATAAGGATCGCCAGTCGCCGCCAGCATTCCTTGGATGGCTCCGTAAAAAAGGGCGTGAGCATCAAGTTTGGTCTTGTCGACGTATTTGTCCTTGAGAATCTCCCAGACCTTCCAGAAAAGAGAAAAGTCGATAGTATCATCCTGGGTCTTCTTATTGACGATGATGGCGTCATCTGGAGAGAGAACAGCCGTACTCACTCCTGGTGCATTCTTCACCCCTCGGTCATAGCCAGCCCAAAAAGTCATGCCAAAGAGGAGGAGAACGAAAAATAACAAAAAGGCCCGCTTGAAAACGCGATGACCTCGATCATCTGCTGACACCTGAAGCGGTGCCGTCTCCGGAGCCTCTTTACTGTCGGTCATAAAAAAACATCCTCATAAAATTATTCCACGTGCGGTAGGGCCTTGCCCCGATACTTCCAAAAATACTTGAGAGCACTTTCAATATGATACCAAGTAAGACGATTATAGAGAAGTGACCCCAGAAACCCACCTTTGGCGCTCCCCTTGCCGTGATAATGATACACCAGTGCCTCGGGAAAATACACCACCTTCAGCCCCTGTCCCCAGAAGCGACGACACCAATCGACATCTTCCATGTACATGAAAAACCGCTCGTCCATAGGCCCGATCTGCCGAGCCGCTACCCGCGGCACAAGCATAGCCGATCCCATGACCCAATCAACACTCCTGGCATGCTCTTTGTCGTAATCCTGGAGCGTAAACCAATCCAGGTGGCGCTTGGCGAATGGCAACCGCCCGAGCCACGTCCGGCGATAGAGAATCGTCATTGGCCGATAAAAACGAAAACAGCTGGGCTGAAAAGTCTCATTGAAGTTCATCTGCTTCGGACTTAAGATGCCGACGTCCGAGTGCGCCTTGAGGTAGACGAGCATGCGTGGTACAGCACCGGGGCTGAGGATGATGTCGCTGTTGATGAGAAAAACGTACTCCCCCCGAGCCTCATCCAAAGAAACATTGACCAGAGTTTTGAAGCCGACATTCTTCTGAAACGGAAAAAAGCGTGCCTCCGGGAATTCCTCCCGCATAAGGATTTCAGTATCTTCTTCTGTGGCACTATCAGCCACCAGGATTTCATAGACGATGCCTGTATCAGCCATCTCTCGGACGATTGACTGGAGACACAGACGCAAGAGCTCCGGACTCCGATAGCCGTTCACCGCGATGGTCAGTTCCTTGGCAGAAACGGTCTGTTCCATAGAGAATCACTCCAGAGGAGAACGTCTAGTAAGTGAGGGATTTCTTGAAGAGCTCGTGGATACGATTGTAGTTGTCGTCACGCGGCAAGAGGATATAGCCTGTTTCCTTGGTCTCGGGAGGATTATAGAGCAAACCCTCCTCGGAATCTTCCAGCACCTTCTGGTTCATCTGACCAGCATCGCCCGCTTTGTGATAGAGATCGAGCAGATGCTGCATTTCCCAAACCTCCAGATTGGTACTGACATTCTTCCCGAGACTATCAAGGATGGCATTCACTTTGGAAAAATCAGTCAGCGTCCCGAGACTCAGAGCCTTATCACGAATGAGTTTGATCACTTCCTGCTGGCGTCTGGCCCGTTCAAAGTCGCTTGAGGTATAGCGGGAGCGGGTATAGCAGAGCGCCTTGTCACCATCGAGCAGATTGTCTCCGGCCGGCAGCTTGAAGTCTCCACCACACTCGAGTTGGTCGGTAACCACCTGTGACACTTTCTCGAAACAGAGAGAGTAGTGTCGGACATACACCGAGCCATTCCGACGTGTCCCCTTCTTCTCTTCCGTCTGTCCAGAAGGAATCGTATAGCGAATCAAATCGCAGCGTTGTGCTAAGCCACGGAATTGAATACCTTCCTCGAAAGGTTGATCGAGTCGGACAGTTACACCGCCGATAGCATTGACGAGATCCTTAAAGCCCTGAAAGTTAATCGTCACGGCATAGGGAATATCGAGTCCCGTCACTTCACCGACAATGGTGCGCATGTCCGCCATGCCGCCGCCACCATGGGAACGCTCCTCACCCAAAGCATAGACAGCATTGATCTTGCGCTGCTCATTACGGCCCGGTACTTTGACGTAAAAATCACGTGGTACAGAAATAAGCGATGCCTTACTCATATCGGTATCACTGGTCTTCGGATGGATAGATAGGACCATGATCGTATCAGCCAGGGTTCCCCCGCCCACCACTCCTTCGCCACGCATTCCTAAAAGGAGAATATTCACTCGACCATCCGCTTCGCCCTTGAGCGCCTTTTGAGCACCGGGTAGTGATTTCACCAGACTGCCGAAGATATTGGCCTTGCCAAGAGAAATCTGGTTCAAAGTCGCCCCAGTCTTCCATGCGAAAACACCTCCCGCCACCAGAATGAGCACTAAAAAGAACAACACGATGCGAATCACCGGATGCTTTTTTACTTTCCCCTCTCCCAACGCGGCCCCGCTTTTATCAGAAAAACCCATATTTTTCAATATTATTACAGTTCAATCAGACAAGCGCATCGTACAAACGCGAGAGTAACTCCGCACTTTTCTGCCAAGAATAAGACATAAGGCGATTCTTTCCACGAAGAATCTTCTCCCCACGCCTTGTTTCATCGGTAAGAAGAGTATACAGGCTTTCCTCGCAGGAGGCAATGCTCGCCGGGTCGAAATACAAGGCAGCATCCCGTGCTACTTCCCGCAAACACGGGGTATCTGAACAGACAATCGGCACGTTCTGACTCATCGCCTCGAGAAGCGGGATACCAAATCCTTCATACCAGGAAGGAAAAGCGAAGAGCGTGGCCGCCCGTACCAGTCCCGGCAGGTCACGCTGTTCCACGTAACCAGCAAAATGCACCGCATTCGATAGCCCGAGCTCCGTGATAGCCCGACTGATATCTGGATCGATATGATGCCCCTCGCGATTCCCCGTCAAGACCAGTGCGACATCAGGGAGACGGGTGCGCACACGGGCCAAAGCGCGAATCAAAAGCGGCAGATTTTTGCGCGGCTGGAGCGTCCCCACATTCAAGATGAAGCGTTCCGGTAGATGGTACTTTTCACGAATCTTTTCCCTTGTCGTGTTTTCGTCAACCAAAAAATCTTCGCTCAAAGCGTTAGGAATAACAGTGATTTTTTCCGGTGCACTCCGGTAATAACGCACCAGCTCATCCTTGGTAAACCGTGAGGGCGTCACAATGGCCGTGGCTCGCCTCAAGGCATGCGGGATAAAAAGTGAGAGAAAGAAACGATCTCGCCAGCCAATCAATTTCGGGAAAGCGCGAAACGAAACATCATGAATATGGAGCACCACCTTGGTGCGACGGGGTACGAACAATGGCAGAATGTACTGCGTATGATAGAGGACGACCGGCTGCCGCAGGAGAAACCACGGAACCGTGAATAGATTCCAGATAAAGCGATTGCGTCCCCGCAGTGTCACCAAGCGAACATTCTTCTGCTCTGCGCAGCCGAGGCGATCCCGTATCTCTGTCAGCGTCTTGGTATCGCTCTCATCTGTCAGGAGGAGGTACTCGTGCTCCCGATCAAAAGCCAGAAGCTCTTTGGTCAGATTAAAGAACACCGTCTCATCACCGGTCCGCTTCTTCCCCAACAGTCTGATATCGATAGCTCGCACTTGGTTCATAGTGATTCTTTTTTAGTGCGCAGACGAAGCTCCTCGTGCTCCATTGCAAGCGCGCCCAGGGAGAGAAAAATAAAGAAGAAACCAAGGAGTAGACCAGAGTTAAAAAGATTGAAGACCGTTACACCCGCCCAGGTCACAAAGAGAAAGAGTGAGAAGCTCCGCTCTTCAGATGACACTGTTTCAACATACCAGCGAAACGCCGACCACGCGAGATACAACCAAAAGAACACGAATGCCAGGAAGCCGATGAGACCACTCCCCAACCACACTTCGAGAAACATATTGCTCGCATTGAGCCCTGCCCCCCGTTCGTCAGCGCCGAGGAATGACGACACACTCCCCCATCCAATACCGAGAAACGGGTGCGCCTTGATGAGCTGGGAGACTTTACCATAAATTTCCTGCCGGACAGAGACATTAGGATCATCTCGATGGACCTCCTGAATAGTATGTCCTGCCTGCTGCTCGGCCGTTATTTCTTCCAAAAGAATATGGCGACAGCCGTTCTGTGTCAGTTCAGAAAGGTCATTTATCTTGTATGGCAATGCCGTATCGGCACTGGCACAGGCAACCGTAATTTTTTGCAAACCGCTCACCGTACTTTCGGCCCGGTTAAAAAGCTGGAAAGAGGTCAGATGAAAAAGAAGTGTCAAAGCGAGAGCTGCCCCGGCCGAAAATGATACGATGAAAACAAAAAACGCTGTTCGAGGAAGCGAAGTCGTGAGCGAAGGAAAACCCTGTCTGAAAAGAAGCGCTCCCGCACAGACGAGCACAACGACCGCGCCACCGAGCCACGCACTCCGAGCCACGGTGATCAGCAGCACGCTCCAAGCGAGAATCAAAAATACTGCCGTTCCACAGACAATCATTATCTGGAGAAACTTCTCTCCTTCGAGAACGGACGATTCATTATGCAATCTCATCCGCGAGATAACAAAGTAGTCCACCAATACAGAAAGCGCTGCGATAACAACGAGTGCAAAGAGTCCCAGCCAGTCTGCTTCGGTAAAAGTGGCATTCGGTCGTCCGGCCATCACTTCGAAACTTTCCCGGCCAGCGAGAAAAGCGATATTCTGCCACAAAGCAAAACCGAAGACAACGACGCTCGAGCCCAGAAAAAATGGCAGCGCCTGACGGACATCATACAACGTGCGAAAAAATATGCGCCCCATAAAGTAGAGCATAACGAATGAAGTGACTACCAGCGCCTGTTTCAGGGCAATACCAAAAAGAGGAGCGTTCGGAAGAGCTAAGAAAGCACCGAGAGCGAGGAGTGGGAGCAGAGCATC
>JAYVWV010000014.1:0-8099 GCA_043785755.1 Candidatus Moraniibacteriota bacterium | reverse complement strand
ACGAACGCCAGGAAAGACAGGCCGCTCTGCGCCGCTTACAACCGGAACTTTTTTCGTTAGAAGGTGACCGTGGTCGTTTAGAGCGAAAGTTGACCGATGCCCAAACGGAAGTTAAACGGGTAGCGACCGCTATCAGTCGCTTGGAAGTCGAAAAGCAGCAACTCGAAACTAGCGTCACCAAGCTCGGCCGTGATGTTGAACTCGCTTCAGAAGAAGTCAGGCGCACCAAGAAGAAAATAGACGCTCTCTGATATTCCCCGTATGCACACCAACGATATCCGCAGAAAATATCTCGAGTTTTTCGAACACAAAGGTCACGTCATCGTCCCTTCTGCTCTGCTCGTGCCAGAAAATGATCCGACGACCCTCTTCACTGGTTCGGGTATGCAGCCGATGCTCCCGTACTTCTTAGGAGAAAAGCATCCAGCTGGTACCCGGGTCACTGATTCCCAGAAGTGTTTCCGCACGCAGGACATCGAAGAAGTAG
Organism: Candidatus Moraniibacteriota bacterium; assembly: GCA_043785755.1. Classification (GTDB taxonomy): domain Bacteria; phylum Patescibacteriota; class Minisyncoccia; order Moranbacterales; family UBA1568; genus UBA1568. The sequence continues at coordinate 7,612 of JAYVWV010000014.1, read as the reverse complement.
GGGATAACCGCCACACCACCAATTTTGAGATGCTCGGCAATTGGTCATTCGGTGACTATTTCAAGCAAGAGCAGATCACTTGGATGTGGCAATTTTTGATCGAAGAGCTCGCTATCGATCCCAAACGTCTCTACTTCACTTGTTTTCGTGGCAATGATGATCTCAAGATCCCTCGTGACACGGAGTCTGCTCTCAAATGGCAGGAACTCTTTGGAACGGTAAAAATGGAAGCAAAAATTGGTGAGGATCCAGAGCGTGATGGTATACGAGAAGGCGAGCGCATTTTTTACTATTCCGAAAAGAAAAACTGGTGGAGTCGGGCCGGCGTACCGAATAACATGCCCGTCGGCGAACCGGGTGGACCAGATACGGAAATGTTCTTTGATTTTCGTCCTGACCTCGGAAGAAATTGTATTCCTGACACGCCTTTTTCCGGTGAGTTTTGCCATGTCAACTGTGATTGCGGTCGTTTCATGGAAATTGGCAACAACGTCTTTATGCAGTACCGGAAAACTGACCAGGGATTTGAAGAATTGGTCCAGATGAATGTCGACTTCGGCGGTGGATTGGAGCGCTTGTTGGCCGCCAGCAATGGCGTACCGGATATCTTTCTCCTCGATCTTTTTGATGGAGCCCGGGCGGAGTTGGAAATGATCAGCAGTCAAAAATATGGGAGCACAGATAAGACCACCTATGCCATGCGGGTCATCCTCGATCACCTCAAGGCCGCGCTCTTTCTCATTGGTGACGGTGTCCTGCCATCCAACAAAGATCAAGGCTATTTCGTCCGGCGCCTCATCCGGCGTGCCGTGCGCTATGGCTCAGTCCTTGGCATCAATCAGTCATTCACGGCTGTTATCGCTTCCACATTCATCCCGGTCTATGCAGAACAGTATTCTAACCTGGCAGTCGATCAGACAATGATTCTGGAAGCTCTTGATGAGGAGGAAAAGAAATTTCGTCAGACTCTGGAAAAAGGCTTGCGCGAAGTCGAAAAGCGCTTCAATGTTGGAACCCTCACTGGCCAGGATGCTTTCGAACTCTTTGCCACTTATGGTTTTCCACTGGAGATGACCCAGGAACTGGTGCGGGAGCAGGGGATGGAACTGGATGAGGCAGCTTTCCGCGAGGAATTTCGGAAACATCGTGACCTCTCTCGGACAGCCAGTGTGGGAAAGTTTAAGGGCGGTCTGGCTGATCATGGGGCCAAAGTAACGGCGTTTCATACGGCCACACACCTTATGCTCGCTGGCTTGCGCCAAGAACTGGGCCAAGGCATCCACCAGGCGGGATCGAACATCACCGAAGAACGCACTCGTTTCGATTTCACACATGGAGAGAAAGTCTCTCGAGACATTCTTGACCAGGTGGAAAAATATGTGAATGATGCCATCGCCTCAGGCGCTACCATTACCACGGCCATTATGGATAAAGCTGCCGCCAAAGAGGCGGGGGTGGAAGGCAGTTTTTGGGAGAAATATCCGGAAAAGGTGACTGTTTACCGGGTTGAGGGACCCGATGGCACCATCTATTCGCGCGAACTGTGTGGCGGTCCCCATGTCACCACAACGGCCGATATTGCTGCCTTTGGTAAGTTTAAAATCCTCAAAGAGGAAGCTTCATCAGCCGGGGTACGCCGTATTAAGGCAGTGCTGGAATTAGAATAGATGTTTTCACTTGAGACTGTGCTGCTGTTTTCATTTTCTTCATCCGGGTCCCAGCGGTCACATTTGTCTCGAGCGTGTCGGTAACAGTCGAGCGTGACGGATGGTTTCGCGGACAGCTCCCTGTTCGACGAAGCGAGCGAGAAATGTTCGCTGGGACTTCAGGGGAAGAAAAGGGAAACAGCAGTGCAGTCTTAATCTACGGATTACTAACTGTTGACAGATAAGGAGAAATACGGTAGAGTGGACAGGTACATAAATGGCTCAATTTTGGCGTATGTTGGCGATTATCAGAACCGGCGGAAAACAGTATAAGGTTTCCCAGGGAGACAAAGTGAAGATTGAAAAGCTCGAAGCCGAAGTGGACAGCACGGTCAAGTTTGAAGTGCTCTTCGTCGGTGATGACAAAACCGTGGAGGTCGGAGCGCCTGTTTTGGAAAAAGCCATTGTTGAAGGCAAAGTTATCGCTCAGGATCGCCACGACAAGGTCAAAGGTATCAAACACAATCCCAAGAAGCGCTACTTGGTGCGCTATGGCCATCGTCAGCCGTACACCGAAGTTGAAATTACCAAGATTTCCGCATAAATATCAAACCCGTCCTGAACTAGTCGAAGGGCGGGTTTTTCGTTTCTTTCATATTTACACTTCTATTCACGGTCGTGAGGAGAAGTGTAGAGGGGTTTGTTTTAATGATAAAAGAAAAGGCGGACCCGCAGTTGCGTGTCCGCTTTTGTTCATCGGAAAGCCCGTCAGTGATCGGTGGGGTGGCGATAGTCGCCAAACGTGGTGCCGGGGGCGGTGCCGAGAGCAAAGTACAGAAGTTCTGCAATCGACAATAGCAGCTCAGTTGGTGCGCTGCCATACATGACATCACCGGCGATGACCTCGGCCGACGAACGGAAACCCGGGGGCAGGATGTTCGTGGTAAACGCTCCACCTTCAACTTGCAAAGCTGCTAACGCCGCGATGTTTGAGCCGAATGCTTCGGGGTCAAATACCTCTCCCAACGGCACCAGCGCTGCAAGCGAGCCATCGGCGAGCGTACAGCAGCGTGGATTGACTTCGTACGTCATCTTCGTCTCCAGGTTATGGTTGCGAAAAAGAAAAGAACCGTCTTCACGGAACATTAGTATTATGCCAGTTCCTTGCGATTCGTCAAGGCGGCGCTCAAAGTCAGCTCATCGGCGTATTCGATGTCGCCGCCGGTGCTCAAACCCCTTCCCATACGCGTAATTTTGGCCCCTGAGGCCTCGAGTTTCTTTTTCAGGTAAAGAGCTGTCAGATCGCCCTCAGTGGTCGGATTAGTGGCCAAAATCACTTCCACGATCCTTTCATCTGCTACCCGGTGGAGGAGTTCGGTGATACGCAGGTTGCCACTGTTGTCATTTTTCCCGCTCTCCAATAGACCGCCCAAAACATGATAGAGGCCAGAATAAATGCCTAAGCGTTCGATCGCGATGACATCAAGCGGCTCCTCGACGACACATAAGACCGTCGTGTCGCGGCGGGGATTGGCACAGATGTCACATAGTTCGTTTTCCGCGATATGAAAACAACGCGTGCAGCTTTTGAGACGAGGCAGTTCTTCGAGGCTCTCGGCAAAGGCCTGCAACTTCTCGGGGTCTTGTTTGAAAAGATAGAGCACGATGCGCTCGGCCATCTTCGGGCCCACCGACGGCAGGGCAGAAAAATGCGCGATCAAAGATTGAAAAACTTTTGGATATTGCATATTGGTCAACGTATATTTTTTACGGTGAATTCACAGTGCATCTTTATCTCCCACCACGTTTCTCTCGAACATTTCTCACTCGCTTCGCCGAACAGGGAGCTGTCCGCGAAACCATCCGTCGCGCTCTCCGCCAGCTGGCGGATGTTACCGACGCGCTGATGAGAAATGTGACCGAGAGAAACACGGGAAGAAAAAATGCACTGTGAATTCCAGGCGAGCAGACCACTTTAGCCGTGAGCTTTTTCGAGAGATTTGAAGGTCGTTGAGTTTTCGTCGAAGTAGAGGGAGATCTTCCCGACTGGACCATTACGGTGCTTGGCCACGATGACATCGGCGATATTCTTGTTTGGGGTATCGGGCTTCACTCGGTCTTCGCGGTAGAGGAACATGACTACGTCAGCATCTTGTTCGATCGAACCGGATTCGCGGAGGTCGGACAGTTTCGGAATTTGATCGGGACGGGATTCCACGGCACGCGACAACTGAGAAAGAGCGATGACCGGGATATTGAGTTCACGGGCCAACTGTTTGAGTCCACGAGAAATTTCGGAGATTTCCTGGACCCGATTGTCGCCTTTAGAGCTCCGGCCCTCCATGAGCTGGAGGTAGTCGACGATGATCAGTCCCAGATTGTGCTCGGCCTGGAGACGTCTCGCCATGGTGCGCATTTCCATGATATTAAGCGAGCCAGAGTCGTCGATAAAGATGGGAGCTTCAGAAAGGACGCCCATGGCATCAGAAATCTTTTCGAAGTCGTTGCCGGGCCCTTCGCTGGAGAGTTTTCCGGTGCGCAGACGCCACAAATCCACCCCGGCCTGAGCGGCGATCATGCGGTCCACCAACTGGTCAGCACCCATTTCCAAAGAAAAAATACCGACCGGAACCTTACCATGCACGCCGACTTGGCGGGCGATATCGAGAGCAAAGGTCGTCTTACCAACCGATGGACGAGCGGCCAAGATCAGAAGGTCGGATTTCTGAAGTCCTGCCAACAGGTTATCGAGGTCAGGATAAAAAGTCTGCACTCCTCGGAAGGCATTGTCGCTCTTGTGCAATTCATCGATCCGATTAAAGGCGACCTCCAAAATCGATTTGATGGGGACGAAATCTTGTTTAATGTATTTCTGAGAAACAGCAAAGACTTTTTGTTCGGCCTCATCGAGCAGTTTTTGTACATCCTCAGACTCGTCGTAGCCCATCTCGGCGATGTCGTTGGCAGCGGTGATGAGCCGGCGCAGGAGGACTTTCTTCTGAACCACCTTGGCGTAGTGAACGACGTTGGCCGCGGAGGGAACAGTGTTGACGAGCGAGGCCAGGTAGCTCGAACCACCGACACGTTCCAGCTGACCTTTTTCTTCGAGTTTATTGGAAAGAGACAGGACGTCGATCGGTTCACGATCCTCATAGAGCTTGAGCATCGTCTCATAGATCATGTTGTGATCGTTCTTGTAGAAATCGCCTACCTTCAAAAGATCCGCAATCTTGATGACAGCATCCTTGTCGAGCATAAGCGACCCCAAAACCGAGGCTTCGGCTTCGAGGTTGTGCGGGGGCACGCGGACGTGATCGGTCTTGTCAGCCATAGAGTAAAGTATAGCCCATTATAGCGCGGGATCAACAAGAGGGCTAGGGACAAGAGAGTGGTTATTAAAATATCGAGGTCTGACCTTGATATTGAGGCTCTTTGATGAGTCTTTTTTTAACTGCGCCAGTAAATCCCCGAGCGTAAGCTCGTGGGATGGAGGCGCTCCACGCTCAAGCGTGGCGAGCAAAGCTCGATGGGCATAAAACCCCGGGCGTAAGCCCGTGGGAGATTCATAAAGAAGTTGTACTTCGGAATGGAATTTAAGAACAGATGCTTGACAAAACGCGAAAAAAGGAGTATAATGTAACATAAGTAACAAAATCAAAAAGTTCCTGAATCCTAACCCAGAAGAAGGAGAGAATCATGGCAAACTCCATGATCAACAGAAGGTACTGGTACTGGCGTGAGCTACTGCTCGAGAGGATACTCGATAAGCTCCTGGATAGGTCTAACTGGTGGGCCACCAAAGAGCGGTCATTGTTCGTTCATGACCAGCAGTTCCTCGACGGATGACTCGAACAACAACAAAGAGCCGAGTAGTCCATCAGGATTATCCGGCTCGCAAATTTTTTAGACCCTTCCCTTCTATCTACTTAGAGGTTCGGCCTCTAAGTAGATAGAAGTAAAAGATTTTTCTACAGTTTCTTCAGACGGTAGCCGCGGGCAGTGTCTTCTACTTTGTAACCGCGTTCGGCGAGGGCATCGCGCAAACGATCAGATTCGGCGAAGTCTTTGTTTTCTCGGGCTAGTTCACGAGCCTTGGCCAAGTCTTCGATCTCCGTCGGGATGCTAACATTTTCAGGGGCCAAACCAAATAGGAAAAAAATCTTTTCAAAAACATTTTCAAGGGCAGTAGCATGTATCTGCGCGCCGTCATCGATGAGAGTATTGATCTGTCGGCCGAAGTCAAGTGCCAAAGCGAGTGTTTGTGGTGTATTGAGGTCATCTTGCATGGCGGTGCGAATTTCTCCCAGCATTTCGGTCCCGTCAAAACCAGTCTCAGAACGTTCGGTCGGGAGCAAGGCTACCAGACGCTCGACAACAGCAAATAACGCTTCCTTATTTTTCTTGGCCTGCTCCAGTCCTTCCCAAGTAAAGTTCATTTGACTCCGATAGTGAGCGCCAATCAAAAGCATACGGAAATCCATAGCCGTGAAACCACGCGCGAGGAGATCTCCCAGTACAAAGAAATTCCCTTTGGACTTGGACATCTTGGCGCCATCGACCAGCATGTGCCGTGTATGGGCGAAATAACGGACGAAAGGTGTACCGGTGACGCCTTCGGATTGTACGATCTCGGCTTCGTGGTGAGGGAAAATGTTGTCCTCGCCGCCGGTATGGATATCGAGCGTATCGCCCAGATACTCCATGGCCATAGCGCTACACTCGATGTGCCAACCCGGGTAACCCTCGCTCCATGGTGAGGGCCAGTGCATCAGATGGCCGGCTGGAGCCTTGAGCCACAGGGCGAAGTCCCAGGGATTTTTCTTGTCAGGGTGTTCTTCGAGGCGCGCGCCGACCTCCAGATTCGCTAGGGTATTACCAGAAAGTTTCCCGTAATCAGGGAACGTGGTGACATCGAGGAAGACATTGCCATTTTTCTCATAGGCATGACCTTTTTCAATCAGTTCCTCGATCAAGCGGATCATCTGTTTGATGTGGGCGGTCGCCCGCGGGAAGTAATGGGCTGGCTCGATATTCATCACTTTTTCCGTGGCCAGGGCGTAGTCTTCATAAAAACTGGCAATTTCCTGGGGCGTCTTGTGTTCCTTCTCGGCTTTTTTGGCGATTTTGTCTTCACCACTGTCGCCCTGGGCGATATCATCCGCGGTCAGATGACCGACATCAGTGATGTTTTTGATCAGCCGCACTTCGTAGCCGATGTCTTCCAAAACACGGCGCAAAGTATCGGCAAAAACGTAGGCCCGGATATTGCCGACATGGATGTAGTCATAGACCGTCGGGCCACAGACATACATGCCCACCTTGCCGATGTGGAGCGGCACGAACTCTTCTTTTTGCTTGGTGAGAGTATTGTAGAGAATCATATCTGGTAGTGAAACTTCAATAATTTTTTTAGTAAGCGTTTACGAAAATTCCTAGCGATACAAACCAATGCCCTGAGCTTTCTTTGATGCAGAAACCCATTCAAACCCCGATTGAAGTTCTACTACCAGGCATATGTTTTTCTATTATAACTTTTATTTGACTGTTTTGACAAAGGACCACCCTCACTCCTATACTAAAAATCATTCAGTCATTTACCAACCGGACGAGAAGGGGACGTATGATGCTAAACGAACTGTTAGCGACCTTTGTTGGTGCCGTGAACGCGGAACTCATGAGGCAGATGCGTGAAGCCGGTGGGGATGTTCCCTATAGTGAAAGCGCTCTCAACTTGACCATCAAGAGATGTCTTGATCTGATGGTGGAGCTCGAGCAACAGGGGCAGTCCTTCGATCACCAAGCCTACTCGGAAGCTGTCCTCGAAACCACGCAGGAGGGAACGGACAGCGATGCCATCAGCGAGACATTTTGGGAGTACTGCCATTTCGAGAGCATGCTGCTGATATTTCCGGAGTTTCCTGATCTCCGTCGGCGGCTCCGCAAGGCAGGACTCGCTTCATGGACGA
>JAYVWV010000013.1:0-7220 GCA_043785755.1 Candidatus Moraniibacteriota bacterium | reverse complement strand
AGACGACAACATCAGTTGTCGCTTACCTCTTCCACCCGCGTCGTGGCGCCACCCTGGCTCAACTGTATCTTCAGTATATCACCGACCTTGAGCCAGCTCACATCCTTCACGATACCCCGACCACTGCGCACCAGGCTATAGCCAAGCCTAAGTACTCGGGTGGGGTCGTACTGGCGTAGAAGATCTTCGGCATAAACAAGCTCTTTCTTCGCACCTTCCAGGCGCGTGAGAAAATGCTGTTCGAATGCTTTCTTCACCAGCACCAGGTTCATCAGCCTTTGCTGCACCACAGACTGAAGCATTACCAACCTTTCTGCAAGATTCTGTCGCAAGAAATCAGCCATCTCGAGGACGCGTCTCAGCTGACTGAGAAGGCCTTCACTTTGGAGAGTGAGGACACTTCTTACAGAAACAAGTTCCCGTTCCAAAAGCATGGGCAGATGCTGTTCAAAATGCCGAAGCAAACCACGCGCTTCATCCCGGGGTGCCCGGAGCGTCCGCGCGGTGGCTGTCGGAGTCGATACCATGACGTCAGCCACCAGTGCTGCCAGAGTGATATCCTTCTCATGTCCGACACCCAAAAGGGTTGGAATGGGACAATGTGCGACCGCTCGTACCAGCGCCTCATTGTTAAAAGCCTGGAGGCTCTCGAGACTCCCGCCGCCGCGGACCAGCACCAAGACATCATAGTTTTCGGCGCGCGCCTCGAAATAGCGGAGGGCACGCAAAATTTCAGGGACCGCTCTCTTGCCTTCGACGCTCGTCGGGTAGAAACTAACGTGCAGTCCCTGACTTCCCAAATTCATCGTAAAATCCCCAATGGCCGCCCCCTGTTCCGACGTGATGAGTGCAATCCTGGTCGGAAATTCTGGGAGCGCTCTTTTCTTTTCCGGAGCGAACAAACCTTCTTGCTCCAGCTTCAACTTCAAAGCATCGTAGGCCTTTTTGAGCGCCCCTTCACCACACAGTTCGATCAGCCCCACTTTCAGGCTAAGCCGGCCACTCGGTTTGTAGATATCCGGCGCTCCTTCGACGATAATTTCATCCCCCATAGCTAGATCAACACCAGAAATGGTGTACTGGTTACGAAAAATGAGGCAGTTGAGCGTACTGTCATCCAGAGCATCCTTCAGGGTAAAGTACACCACCCGTTCGCGCACATCGACACTGGAGACTTCGCCCTGGACGCGGGCTGCCATGCCAGAAAGCTCGATATTCAACCCATCGAGAAACTGACCAACTGACAACGGCTGTTCGCTACCTATTTCCTCTCCGCCCTCAGTACTGAGAGGCGAAGCTTCTCCGTGATTTGTCTCAGTGATTGTTTTGGTTACTTCTGGCCGCTGACCCCTTGCTTCTTCGTTATTATTAAAGACACTCGGTGTTTTTCCCTTCCCACTTTCTTCAGCGATCATCCGAAGCAAAACTGCTCCGTACCTCGCATACTTCGCCTCCTTGATACCCTTAATCGCAAGCATTTCTTCTTTGTTCCTCGGCAATGCCCCTACGAGCGCGTCTAAAACGGCATTCGACAATACGCGGTATTGCTCCGCTCCTTCGATACGCGCCTGATTGTTGCGCCATGTGCGCAGCTCACTGAGTAAAGACATACCTTAGGATGGGTTCGTGGCTCTTTTAAAAAATGCTCAATCCTTCCCTATTATAGCAAAAGAGGCCCAGATATCCACCCGGGCCTCGTAGGAAGAAACGACTCCTACTTCAGATATTTATCGACCGTTGCCTGCATGTCCTTGAAATTGTAGGCGCCCCCGAAATTATCGGTACCGACAAAGAAGCTGGGTGTTCCATTGAACCCGAACTGCTTGGCCATGGCCATATCATCGGTGATACGACTGTCATAACGGCCGCTTTCGAGACAGCTCTTCATATCACCTGCCTTGGCAACGTCCTTCAGAAAATCAGCGAGCACGCCAGCTTTTGCCTTATCGTTCTTGAGGTCGCCATTAATGAGAGCATAGCCCGCGCTGCTCATGAGCTGATCGTGGACCTGCCAGAACTTCCCCTGCTCTTTGGCACAATACAGTGCCCGGGTGCCCATCTCACCGCTGCCATGACCATTGGCATAGATCCAAACGAAAGCAGCTTTCCCGGCATCCACCATTTTTTTCATCTCCGGCACCGGCGGCACATAGGACCCACCGTCGACGGCCATTGTGAACTGACTACCTATCTGCTTGTTGAGTTCAGGATTTTTCCCGGCTGCCACATGACAATAGGGACAGCTTGGATCACTAAACTCCACAAAAAGAACCTTACTGTTCTTGTTGCCAAAAGAGAGATTCTTGTCGGTGAAAAGCGCCTTGACCTGATCTAAGGTCACCGCTACCTTGTTCGGTGTCGGCGGCTGCTGAGCCGTGGTCGGCGTAGGGGCAGGCGCCGCAACCGGAGGAAGCGAAGCCATCTTCACACCGAGAGTGATCAATGCTCCAGCAACTATCAGGCTTCCTAAAAGGATAGAAGCAGCGACGAGCCACGCTTCTTTGGTAACCTTTTCCTGCTTCATTCCTGTCCCTTCTGACACGGATATCGTCTCAGTGACCGTCACAACTTCATTATTTCGATTTTCCATAACGACATCGTTAAAAACTTAATACTTCCCCAGTATACCAAAAAAAGCACCCACTCTCAAGAGCGAGAGCCCTCGCCTGGCGTTACAGGATATGCCTGATAGCGCGTCACTATCCAGCCGCTGAAGCGCTGCACCGGTAGTAAGGAACTGTTCTCCGCCACCACTTTCAGACAAAGATAACCGAGAAAAATAATGGTGGGAGAGATGATATCTGCCAGACGCGCGCTGCCTGGACGCAGGAACTTGTGAAAGAGCGTCAGAAACAAAAGCGGGTAGACCAAACGGTGCAACCATTTCCAATTTCTTCCGCCCAAGAAGCGGATGGCCATATTGTTTGAGGTGAAGAGGAGTGGCAGGGTCAGAACATACGCCAAGAGACCGAGGAGGTAGCGACTATCTATCAACCAGGGATCTGACAGTATGTACGGAGTGATAAAGAAAGAGGCCCACGCTGAATCGAGCAAATAGCCGAGACTATGTACCGTGGCGAGATAGGCCATGAAAATCCCCAGCTCCCGCCGCAAGCCCATCAGTTGGAGGAGGAACGGTACCCGAAACAGCTTGGAGAGCGGACTCAAGAACAGTATCCCCAAAAGCAGGGCCAACGCCCAAGAGCCAAAGCTTCTCCTCAAATCGGGAAACAAAAATCCCAAAAGACTAAGATGAGCTACGATAAGAAGCGCCCGCTTCACCATAAAAAAGTTTTTCCGCAAAAACACACTCGCCCAATCATGACAACGGAAAAGAAAAAAAAGCACAGGCATAAGGAATCCATTCATAACGATTATCCGCCATGACTCCGCAAACGGTAGAAGTAGAGCAAGATAAGGGTCAGGATGATCATCTGAATCACCCCGAGAACAATAGCGGTGGCGAGAGATTTTTGCATAGGAGGAAAAATTCACTGCCTCAAGCATAGCCGAAAATGAACAATTGAGGAAGTAACTGCCCTACTCTTAGAAGAGGGCACAAAATATGCTATGCTGAAGGCAAACGTCACACAAAACCATGAGCGATCCCATCATCGTTGTTGATAAGTTGCGCATCATCTATAACCAGGGGAAATCCAACGAGACACGCGCCCTGGAGGAGACGAACCTAGCCATCTACCCGGAGGAATACGTCATCATCTATGGTCCTTCGGGCTGTGGAAAGTCGACGCTCCTCTATTCGATCTCCGGACTCCAGTCCCCTACCTACGGCGACGTTTCCATCCAGGGTATTTCCATCGCCAAGATGACGCGCCAGGAGGAGTTAGAGCTTCACCAAACCAAAATCGGTATGGTATTTCAGGCTTTCTACCTCATCTCTTCCCTCAATATATTGGACAACGTCTGCTTGCCCAAGGTGTTCCGAGGCGAGGCACCACGGGAACGGAAAGCAGCCGGCATTTCACTCTTGCGCCGTTTCGGTATTGTCGAACAATCAGACAAATTCCCCAGTCAGCTTTCTGGCGGTCAGAAACAACGCGTGGCTATCGCCCGCTCCCTCGTCAATAATCCAGAAATCATCCTGGCCGACGAGCCGGTCGGCAACCTCGACAGCGAAAGCGCCGACAACGTGCTCAAGATCTTGAAGGAATTGAACACCATCGACAAGAAGACGGTCGTCATGGTGACTCACAATCCCGAACACCTCGTGTATGCCGACCGCGTCATCCATATGAAAGATGGCCGCATCATCAAGGAAGAGATTATCAAGGAGAAGCGGCCTCAACAGGCGAAAAAAGAGCTGGCCGCCGATGAAAGTCCTGAATCAAGCGAGCTCAAGATGCTCATGGCTTCGTTCAAGAGTCTTCTCCCTCAGCAGATTGACGTGTTGCTTGTCCCTTTCAAGGCCAAACAACTCTTAAGTCACCTGCTCTCAGAACTTTCCGAAGAACAGGTCAGTATGGCCGAAGCCTTCATGAAGGAGCTCCTCTTCAAAAACATCGACGCTGCGCTCTTCCAGGAGCGCCTCGACCTCGACCTCGATGACGGCGGTGCCGGTTGGAACCGTATGCGCGCAGAAACTTTCGCCAAACGAACCGGCATCATCCTCGACCAGGCCCAACGACTGAAGGCTGACCCGAGTACTGGTCCGCTCACACTCGAACAATATCTAAGCGAGCATTTCCACCTGAAGCTCGATGGAGAACAAAAACTGCGTTTCCAGGCAACGCTCAAATTACGCCTCGATAGTCAGATTGGGCAGCTCGAGATGCAAAAACGTTTCGACCAACGCTTCGGTCAGGGTGGTGTCGGCCTCCACAAGGGAACGGCCGAAAAGATGGTACGAGAAATCGAAATTATCATGCTCCTCAAATACAGCTAACCTATGCGCTTTTTCGACCTCCTCAAACTTTCCTTACGTATGTTCAAGGCCCGTACCATGCGGACGCTTTTGACCGTCCTCGGCATGAGCGTCGGTATCGCGGCCATTATTTTTCTCGTTTCCTTAGGCTATGGACTCCAACGGACCCTGCTTCAGAAAATTACCACCTCGGACGCCCTGGTGACGCTCGACGTCACTCCTGGTAAGGCCGATGCCAAGGCGACACTCGATAGCAATGTCATCGAAACTTTGAAAAACATTCACGACGTCGTCGATGTCATCCCAGTGCTCGAGCTCTCTGGCCAGGGGAAATTTGGCGACATCACGCTCGACGTTAATACGGTCAGCTCTTCAGCTTCTCTCCTCAAGTCAGAGGGTATTAAAATCAACTACGGACGACTCTTCACCAAGGATGAGACCAACAAAATTATCATCACCAAAGCCGCTGCCCAGGTATTAAACGTACCCCCAGAAGAAATGCTCGGCAAAACAGTGACCCTAACCATATTTCAAAATGATGCCAGCGGCCAAGTCGACCGCAAAAAATCCTTCTCACCCAAAAACACCTACACCATTGCCGGTATCGCAGACGGTGACGAGAACATCGTCTATCTCTCACTCGATTCACTGGAAGGCTTCCCGCTCGTGAGCTACACCAAACTGAAAGTGAAATGTGCCTCCACTGGCATCTTGAATCAGGTCCGTGCAGAGATCGAACAACAGGGCTTCGCTGCCTCGTCCATTTCCGAAACTATCGATCAGGCCAACAAGGTCTTTAGCGCCATCCAGATTGTTCTCATGGTCTTCGGTATGATTGCTCTCATTGTTTCAGCGATCGGCATGTTCAACACTATGACCATCGCCCTCCTGGAGCGCACTGAGGAAATCGGTATCATGAAAGCTATCGGCGCCTCGCGCGGCTCAATTTCACTCATGTTCATCATGGAGTCGACCTTGATGGGCTTCCTCGGGGCGGTGGGCGGGGTCATCTTAGGTTACGCCGAAGGAAAAATCTTGAACTTCTTCGTCAACGTGGTGGCTTCGCGTTTCGGCGGAGAGGCCGTCGATCTCTTCTACAGTCCACTGTGGTTTGTGATGACCGTGATCGCCTTCGGTGCCTTTGTCGGCTTCATGACCGGCGTCTTTCCGGCTCGTCAGGCCTCGCGCATCGACACGCTTGAAGCTCTCCGTTACAAGTAGCAGTAGACCAAAAAACCTACTCTCATCTTTACTCCCCCGCGAAAAACGGGGGTATTTTTAAACCCCCCGTTTCATCGTTTCTTACTCTCCCCTCTTCACCCTCTAGGGTTGACAGTGGATATAGTTTACTGATAAACTATATCCTGATCTACTAACAATCAGCCTGTATGAAGACAACCCGCACTTCTTCACCCGTTGAGCCGATCGTTTGCTTAGCGCACAGGATCGAAGCCATCGCCGATACCTATGTCTTCAAACCCATGGGGGTCTCTGCGATAAGCATGAAGATTCTGCAACTTTTGAAGAATCATGCGTCTCTCACCCCAAGCGACCTTCTCGGAATGATCCACTCGAGCAAATCGAACATGAGCCAGCGTCTCAATTTTTTGGAAAAAGAAAAATATGTTACCCGGGTCTACGGGAGTAACGCGGTAGATAAACGCAAAGTGGCCATAGAGCTGACACCTGCTGGTAAGCGAATGATTGCTGGCTTGGAGAAAAGATTTCAAAAAGCCCAGATCTCCTTCGAAAAAAAATTTAGTCAAAAAGAAATTCTCCAGCACCGCGCTTTCATCAAAAAATTGACCGACATTATCGATAGTAGCGAGCACGAGTTTGAAAAAATATTTAAACGATAGATCAAGAAACCTATGCACCAGAAGAAAATCATTCTTTCCCTCCTCGCAGTTTCGGCTCTTTTTATCGTGGCCCTTCAGTTTTCTGGTAAAAAAGCCCCCCTACCCCAAGACGCAGTCAAGCTCCCCATCAACGTCTCCGTCCAATCATTGGCAGAGAGTAAGACACTGATCCAAAAGATAAACTACCCGGCCAGTATCGTCGGCGACCAAGAAGTGAAGATCACTGCGAAATCAGCTGGGACCATCGTTGTGGCGCCTGGCAACATCGGCTCCCGGGTCGGTGCGGGCGCATTGCTTGCCAAAATAGATGACACGGGCACGCTCGCTGTCGGAAGGGAAGGGCTCAAAAATCTCCAGGTCCAGCAAGCCACCAACGCCGTGGCCCAGGCCCAAAAATCCTACCAATTGGCCAAAGATGTCTATACTAGTACCAAAAAATCAAGCGCCGCAACGAGAGCGCAGAAAGATACTGCCAAAGC
>JAYVWV010000012.1:0-22627 GCA_043785755.1 Candidatus Moraniibacteriota bacterium | reverse complement strand
TCTCATCAGGAACGAGTACGTTTATGGCAGGAGGCCATCATTCATATTACGGCGCGTCCCCTCCTTGGGACGGGGCTCGGTAACTATCCGCTCCTGGTGAAACCGAGTGCTTCCTACCGTGAACCGATCTACGCGCACAATCTCTATCTCGATACAGCGGCTGAACTCGGTTTGGTGGGACTGATGTTTCTTCTTAGTCTCATAGGGTTAGTGGTGATACGTTCTTGGAGGGGGTGGAAAAAATCAAAAAACTGGCTCGCTCTGGCGCTTGTTTGCTCACTCACAGTGTTTTTGATTCATTCCCTCTTCGAAACCCCACTCTATTCTGTTCATATCTTGCCAGTGCTTATGCTTCTTCTTGCCAGCGGTGTATCATACAAGCATGAGGATTCTTTGGCGTAACAACTTCACCTTTTTGCTGCTCCTTCTTACTATTTTGCTCATCCCATGGGCACAGGTGAAGCTTTTTGTTTTTGGATTACCGCTCTATCTACCTGAAGTGGGTATTGCGCTGGCTCTGATAGGGGCACTTTTTGAAAAATTTTTCCCGTCAGACAAAAAAGTGGTGGTCTTTTCACTCCCAGACAGGATTTTTGTCATCGGGATTGTTCTGTTTCTTTTTGGAGCAGTGAGCTCCTTTGCGGCGAACCCATTTTCTTTGACGGGACTGGGAATGCTTAAATCCTGGTTTTTCTTTCCGGCTCTTTTTGGGTATCTTTTGTGGCGAGAAACCAGAACCTTCCAGAAACGTCAGCTCGCGCTCGCGCTCTGGCTCTTGATGTTGTTAGGCGTTGTGGTAAGGAGCCTCTTTTTGGCCCTGTCGCAGGTATTCACTTATGATGGTCGGTTGGCCGGAGACTACAGCTCCCCGAATTTCCTGGCTTTTCTGGTGGCGCCAGTTATACTCCTCACCGGCTATTTCTTTTTTTCCTTGCGGGGTTCAAAGCATCGGTCTCAGTACGGGTTTATTTTGGGGGGAGTCTTCATGTTGTCTCTTGGTGTACTCTCGCTCACTCATTCTTATGGCGCATGGCTGGGGGTGGCTGGGGCTCTCGGGGTATTTTTTTTCGTGGAGCGGCCTTTTCGCATTTATCATAGCCAGTGGCTGCCGTTTGTGCTCCTCGTTCTACTGGTGGCAGGAATATTTCTTTCACTGGAAGGCCAGAGTAGTAAATGGCACACCCTTATCACCGGAGAGAATCGCTCGTCACTCTCCTCGCGGGTGATGATTTGGCGATCGGCGACACAGATACTCTCCGATCACCCAGTTTTTGGTATTGGGCTTGGCCGTTTTCAGGCAGTTTATCTGGAATATCAGAAGTTTTTTCCACCTTATCTGGAATGGGCAGTGCCAGAACCGCATAATATCCTTTTGGCTGTGGTACTCTCAACGGGAATGCTTGGCTTGCTGGGCTTCCTTCTTTTTCTGGGGCGCTTGTTCCTCTTGTTAGGAAGAAGGTTTCTTTCTGCGGGTGGCCTTTACAATGGTTTTTTATTATCACTGCTTACCCTTTTCCTTCTTTCTGGTCTCTTTGATACACCTTTATTCAAAAATGACCTGGCCCTGCAATTTTTCCTTCTATTGGCCATAGCTCTCCCCCATACAGAGAGAAAAAATGAGCCTTCTCCCAAGGAGACGACTCATCGAGTCTAAGAAATCTGAAGAACACCTAGAATTCGATACGGTAGAGCCGTTTACTGACCCGATCCGTGAAGTAGAGAGCATCTTCTTTGGCCGAGAGGAAGAGGTCGCTACTATCGAGCGCCTGCATATTTTCTTTGAGCTCGACGAGACGAGACTTTTTCCCGGTCGCTATGTCAATTTTCCAGAAAGTATCTTTGGAATAGAGGGGTTTTTCGTAATAATCGTTCGGTAGGACAGACCCTTGAGGGAGGGCTCCCGGGAGAGCATAAAAAAGAGCATTGCTGTCACGTGACCAGGTGATCTTTGAAAGAATGGTGGGAATGGCTAAATTTTTGACCGAACCATCGTTCCCGATGAGGCGGAGTTCTACCGAACCACTTTTACTGTCACTGCCGCTGATGATGGCAAATTGGCCATTAGGTGACCAGAGATAATCTGCCCCAAAAAGACCACTGGTAATAGTACGGCGGCTTTCCCCGCTGGTACTGACGGTTTCAAAGGTAGAAGCATCAATGGCACTGGGGCGCTTCCAGAAGGAAAGAAGGCTACTTTGAGGCACCGCTGCCAGGTAGTAGTCGTTGGTACCGAGGTCAGTCAGTTTTTTCCAGTTACTGCCATCGGCACTGGCACTGTTTAAGGTCCGTTTTTTTGTTTGCGGATCAGTATACTGGTAAAAGATCTTTTCCCCGAGGTTATCCCAGGCTAATCGCGAGATTTCGCCTTTCAGGGGGACTAAAGTCTTGTTGCCGAGGTTGGCAGAATACCACAGTTGGCCGCCACTCATTTGCTTGAGCAGCAAAAGGGCTTTATCTTTCTTGGCTGACCACAGCACGCGTGAGGCCGTACCGGGCAGGTTACTCATGAGGATGGTCTTATTTTTCCCCTCCGTCGTGGCTTTTTTGAGGGAAGCATCGTCGATGGAGTAGTAATAAATCAGGCCATCCTCCCCCATCGTGACTCCGAGGACGCTCTCATTGAGTGGGTTTTCGGCTGAGCCCTGAGCAGTTAAAGGTGTCTCAGCGGCTTTTTCGAGCTTCTTTAATGGGTCAGCAATTGGATTATTGACGTTATTCTTGAAAACCAGATTGTAGGCACCCAGAAAAATGAGTACCAATACCAAGAAACTGAGGGAAAAATAGAAAATCTTCTTCGCCATAACGGTATCTGAGTAAAAACCGTCTAAAATACGAGGTGGATATGGTTAGCGCCTCCACTGTTGCAATCAACGCTGGTCGCGACCTTGTTAATCACCCTTTCACACATCGAAGTGGCGTTACCGGAAGGGGCTCTGGCGCCAGCCGCCACGAAGGCATCGAGCAGTGCCTGACTGACTGGGGTGATGTCGATGGCATTGCCACTGTAATGGGAGGAGCTAGCAACATGAGAACCGCCGGTGATGCTTTGGATTGTAAAAGCTTTTGTTTGTCCAACCGTGAGTATGGCGACGAGCATGTTGTGACTGAGGTTGACGGCATTGTCGACACAGCCAGTAATAGCTGTGCATCCATTACTACACTTAGCCGCCGACCTCCCCTCGGCTATGTCAGAGAGGTTTTGAAGTGACGATACCATGCCATTGGGGCTCTTGCAGTCCCCACCCATCTTTAGAGTAATGCTCGTTCGAGCAATAATTTGACGGGCCAGGTCCTGGTCGCTTCCGCTCGGTGGTGGACCTACTGGCCCCCCACTCACTTCTGGAGGAGCGATGATCACTGGTCCTAGTGTTGGAATAGCCGTTTTGACCAAATCAGGATTGATGACGTAGAGCACCAACCAGGCACACAGGGCGATGATGAGGCCGATCAGAGCATCGAAGATGATGCCTTTGGCGCTACTCATGGCCGAGGTATTACCGGCACTGGTCAGATACATGAAGCCGCCGACGGTAATCATGAAGACAGCCGAGAGAGTGACGACGATCAAGGCGACTCGGTAGATAGCCTGTATATAGCCGGCCAAGTTGGTGCCAGAGAGGTCCGCGGTGCCAGGAATCTTTTCCAACAACTGATAGGTCAAGCCGGTACTCTGAGCGTGCACCTCTGTGGTGACAGCAAAGAGAGAGAACAGCCCAATGACCAGCACCAAAAGAATCTGTGTATTTTTTATCATAGATAAAAGAGAAAGTGAGCTCCATCACATTATATCACAAAACGTTTTTTCTTGGATACGAAAAACCCTTCATGAGGAAGGGCTTTTGTTTCGTGGCGGTGATTGTTCTGTACGGAGTGGTCGTTAGAAGTCCCAACTGCCGTTCATACTGGTCGACTGGGTGTAATTAACGACCGTGGTTTCGAAGAAGTTTCCTTTGTCGCCGTTGGTATCCTGCAAACGATCCAAATGTTTGTAGGGATTGGTGACGGCCTCTGGGTAGAGCGGGTCAATGTTCAACATGGCCAAGCGATTGTTGGCCAGCCACTTGGTGTAGCCTTCGGTCGTTTCGCCATTGATCCCCGGGATGCGACTGCCGAGGATGTGCTTGCTCCACTCGATTTCCTGTTCCACCGCTTCGGCCATCATTTCTTTGATGAGGGCCTCGTCATAGATGTCAGGGAATTCTCTGTGAATTTCACGGATGATGTTGGCGAAGATGGTGATGTGGGTGAGTTCATCACGCCGTATATAGGCGATCATGCGACCGGTGGCGAGCATCTTCATGTGGTCGACCAGGGTATCGAAGAAGGCGAAGCCATTGTAGAAGTAGACGGACTCGAGGAGGAAGTTGGCCACGATGCCGCGGAAGAACGTCTTGTCCGAAGGAGCATCGAGGAAATCCTCGTAGATTTGCCCGATGTATTTATTCCGTTTGAGAAGCGTCGGGTCGGTGCGCCAGAAATAATAGATCTCATCGCGCTCAGCACTATCCACGACTGATTCAAGGATCATAGCATAGGACTGTGAGTGGATCGCTTCCTGGTAGGCCTGGATGGCGAGAATGAGGTTGACTTCTGGCGAGGTGATGTAGTCGGCGAAGTGCGGGAGATTGACCGTTTGGATGGAGTCGAGAAATATGAGAAAAGAAAGAATGCCTTTGTAGGCTACCTGCTCTTCGGCCGTCAGGTCAGTGTGGAAGGTGCGGGCATCATCTTTGAGTCCTGAAACCTTTTCTGGCACCCAGAAGTTACCGATCATCACTTGGTAGAGGGATTTGGCCCACGGGTACTTGGTAGCATTCAGGTTGAAGAGTCCGGTGGCAGCGCCCTTGATAATGGTACGTACTTCAACCTTGTCATCTCCTTCCGGGTTAAACATCAAGTTTCTTTTCATTTCTTCGGTCATAGTTTCTTGGTTGCTATCTTTTTTTATCGGATCTTCCGCTGACAGTTTATTGTTGATTGCTTCCCGTCTCTTAGCCGCTGCAGCTCACGCAATTTTCCTTAATTTCAGCGGAAAGGCTACGCACGTAGTAAACAGTCTTGATGCCCTTTTCCCAGGCTTTGACGTAGTAGCCGTACAGTTCGGCCGGACTGACGCGGGAGGGGTCGATCATCCATTCGAAGGAGATGGACTGGTCAATCCAAGGGTAGATGACGGCCATCATGTCGATGACGTCGTTCATATCCATGTTGATGTATTCTTTGTAGTACCAGAAGTTTTCTTTGGACAGTTTTGGGGCCACACGCAGCGTCGGAGCGGAGAGGTTGGTTTCGACGAAGAACTTCTTGTAGATAGGGAGGAGTGCGGCGGTCGTCCCGACAACCCCAGCCGTCGAGGTGTTGGGAGCGGGTGCGGTGTGGTAGGCGAAGCGTACCCCGACCGTCTTCATATCGGTGAAGAGCTGCTTCCATTCTGGGGCATTGGGGGTGTTCTTCTCAAACCATTCCGAGGTGCGGCCAAGGAGGATACCTTTGGAATATTCGCTTCCAGGATAGAGCTCATAGGCACCACGCTCTTTGGCGAGGTCGATGGAGGCGCGGAAGGTGTGAAAAGTATAGCGTTCGAAGAGTCGATCTACTTCTCGGCGAGCAGCCTCGCTGTCGTAGGCCAGTTTGTGAGTCGCCAGATATTCGGCCAGACCAAGAAAGCCTAGGCCCACGCTTCGGTAGCGCTTGGCGGTGCGTTCCGCCTCCTTGATCGGGTAGAAGTTAAGCGTGACGACGTTGTCGAGGATGCGCATGACCACCGGGAAGACTGAGGCAATCATCGCGGGTTCGTAGACGGTGGCGATATTGATAGAAGCGAGGTTACAGACGACGAGGTCGCCGGGCGTGTAGCGAATGACGATCTTACCATCCTCAATGGTCTCTTCGAGAAATTTGGTCGCAGAAGTGTTCTGGCAGATTTCCGTGCACAACTGGGTTGAGTAGATGTTCCCCGCGTGCTTGTTGGGGTTGAGACGGTTGACCGTGTCACGGAAGAAAACGTAGGGCATCCCTGTTTCCACCGTCGACTTGAGGAAACGCTTGAACACCTCCTTGGCCTTGACGGTTTTTTTCATGACCAGACGCTCATCTTGTTCGAGTTTGAGATAGAAGGCATCGAATTCTTCATTGAAGGTGTCCTGGAGGGACTTGCCATAGAGCTTGCCGATTTCGTGGGGATCGAACAGGGTGATATTACCATCTTCCTTGAGGCGGCGCATGAAGAGGTCAGGGATAGAAACGGCTGGGAAGATGTCGAAAGCCTTAGAACGGATATCACCGGTCTCGGTCTGGAGATCGAGGAAGTCATAGATATCGAGGTGCCAGATGTCGAGTGTCACCGAGATGGCACCGAGACGGGCACCGAGCTGATTGACGGCAACAGCAGTGTCGTTGATGACCTTGACCCATGGGTTGACGCCACCTGACATGCCTTTGACTCCCCGGATGGCGCTGCCCCGTGAGCGGATGTTGCCGAGGTAGACACCGACGCCACCACCGAACTTGGAAATCTGCGCCATGTTTTCTACGGCATGATAGATGGCCCGCAGATCGTCGTTGACATTCAACTTGAAGCAACTCGAGAGTTGGTGATAGTTGGTGCGCGCATTGAGGAGGGTTGGTGTCGGGAGTGAGATGCGCTGCCTCGAACAGTGTTCGTAGATCTGGAGAGCAAAAGAAAGGCGCTTCTCGGCCGGCTCAGGGATGGCGAGAAAGAGAGCCACCGACATGTACATCTCCTGAGGCAATTCGCGGATGACCTTGTTGGGGTTCAAGAGGTAACGCTTGGAGAACGAGACAACGGTGGTGTATTCATAATCCAAATCTGTTTCACGAGAGAGGTGCTTCCCGGCTTCGAGAATATCGCTTGCAGAATAGTGCTGGTAGAAATCTTTGTAGTAGAAACCGCGCTCGATGTAATCGTCGAAGTGCTTTTTGAATGATTCTGGTGTGTAGACATCCTTCTGTGCGAGACCGCGATTCTTCAGAGCCTGTTTGTAGATGTCACCCAAGAGGATACGGGCGGCGATGTTCTGCCAGGAAATGTTTTCGATCGTCACCAGGTCAACGCACGTTTTGACCAGGAGTTTTCCGATATCGGAGGTTTTGATATCAGCGACAATATTTTTTTTGAAGGCTTCGATCAGATCTTCGAAAGTGCATTCCTTTTCGTAGCCTTGGGCGGCGCGCTCGAAAACCGCCTTAATTTTTTTGAGGTCAAAAAGTTCTTTTGATCCGTTAGATTTGATGACCTGAAGCGAGTGTTGTTCGAATTGCTCGACGAGCCTTTCTTTGTGTTCGTCACGTTTCTCGTTTTGCTTTTCACGGTAGAGGATGTAGGATTTGGCAATCTCATACTTCCCTTCCTTCATGAGATGCTTCTCGACCAGGTCCTGCACTGTTTCCACCGAGGGGATATGACTCTCGTTGCCACTGCCACAAGAAAGAATGAGATCAGCGACGATGTCGTCGGTCATTTTTGGGATGAACGCCTTGTCGGTTTCACCGTTGGCATCGCAGGCCAGGGTAATGGCATGTTCGATGCGTGTCCGATCGAAAGCGGTTACCTCACCGTCGCGTCGTTTGATTTGGTCCAGAGTCATAGCCGTAGCGCGCTTTTATTTTTTAGTCACTCTCTTCACCTGTGCGAGTGCTCTATCGTGCACTCAATCTTTTTTCGACGACCGACCAGTTGATAGTCTGGAGAAAGGATTCTATATAGTCCGCTTTTTTAATCCCGTAGTCGGTCATAAAGGCATGCTCCCAACAATCCATGACGAGGAGGATGTTACCATTGGCGGGAATACCCTGTTCGTGTTCGCGGATCCACGTGGTAAACAGTTCTCCGTTGGTGCGATCTTCAAAGACCACTACCCAACCGATACCGCGCATCATGCCTTTGGCTTTGAAGCACGCGAGCCACTGCTCATAGTTACCGTACGTTTTTTCGAGTCGTTCTTTGAGTGGTGTGCCGAGCACTGTCGCCTCTTTGCTCATGTTTTCGAAGTAGAGCTCGTGCATGCGCATGCCGTTCCACTCCCAACCGAAGCGCCGCTCGAGCTCGTTACTTTCCACGGACGCTTTGTCTGTCATGGCCTCGAGCTTTTCAATAAGAAGGTTGGTATTTTTGACGTACCCCTGATAGAGCGTGAAGTGATTATTGAGCATGGTGTCGGAGAATCCTGGCGTCCCGAGGAGGGTTGAGAAGTCTTTGGCAGTGTAAATATCGGACATAGGGGTGGTATTAGATCTTACCGACCAAGTCGATGCCGGGCTTCAATGTCTTGCTGCCCTTCTTCCAGTTGGCTGGGCACACTTCACCTCCATGAGTTCGGACGAAGATGGCTGCTTCCAGTTTGCGGAGGAGTTCATCGGCGGAGCGGCCAACATTGTTGGCATGGACTTCATAGGCCTGAAGAAACCCATCTGGGTCGATGATGAAGCTGCCACGGAGCGCCAGTCCTCGGTCCTCCCCTTTCATAATGAGGACTCCGAAAGCGTCGGAGATGTCACCAGAGGGATCAGCGACCATAGGGTAGGCCAGGTGCTTGATGGCCGGTGAGTGGTCGTGCCAGGCTTTGTGAGTGAACTTGGTGTCAGTGGAGACGGACAGTACCTCAGCACCGAGTTCCTGGAAAGCAGCATAATTTTTCTGCATCTCCTCGAGCTCTGTCGGGCAAATGAAGGTGAAGTCGGCTGGGTAGAAAAAGACGACGGCCCACTTGCCACGATAATCAGAGAAGTGTGCTTTATGGAACGATTCTTTCTGATAGTAATCGAATTCGAGGTCCGGTACCTTTTCACCAATCATAGGGAAATAGGAACAGGTTTCAACGGGTTCGTCTTGGCAGCCTCCGCCACCACAACAGGTCTCTTCGTTCATAGTTTTGTGTATGAAGATGATTAAAACGACCGAAGTCGCTTTCCTATAATAGGGACTGCCAAAGGGGCTGTCAAATAGGCGCATGGAGAGCGACCAAATCAGGGAGAAAAATGATGTAAACAGAATATTCAACTATCCCTAGTGGCCTGTATGATAAATACAACACTACTGAAGAGTAGAGCGAGACAAGGAGAATGAGATAGAAAGGAGGAGAACAGAACAGTCTTTGCAGGTTCCTCGCGCTGGTCAGGCGTGGGTGACGGGAACTTGGTTACAGATGGTGCCGTTCTCGAAGGTTTTGATATTTTCCAACGTCGTATCAAGGATGCGCCGAAGTGCCTCCTCGCTATAAAAGGCGATGTGTGGTGTAAAAACGACGTTGTCGCGCGTGACGATGTCCTGATGTTCCGTGAAGGCGTCTTCACCGGTTTGGCAGTCACTATGGAGACACTGACTCTCTTCTTTGATGAGCTCTTCACCTTCGAGGACGTCGAGGCCAGCACCAGCCAAGATACCCTGATCGAGCGCCAAGCGGAGGGCTTCATTTTCGACGATGCCGCCACGGGCCGTATTAATGAGGAGGGCACCCTTTCGGATGTAATGGATACTTTCTTGGTTAATCAAATGATGAGTCTTGTCATTTCCGGGCACGTGGAGCGTAATGATATCTGACTGACCAAGAACGTATTTGAGCGGCGCATACTGATAATGGAGCACTTCTGCCAGGAAGCCATTCTCGTGGGTGTCATAAGCGAGGACATGCATACCGAAGCCTTTGGCGATACGAATGACGTGCAGTCCGACGTGCCCCGTCCCGATGACTCCAAGAGTCTTCCCCTTGAGATCAAAGCCCTGTAGACCGGTGATGGAGAAGTCATTCTTGAGGCCGCGGGCATAGGATTTATGAACATTGCGCGAAAGAGCGAGTATAAGAGCGAAGGTATGTTCTGCGACAGTATTTTCTCCATAGTAAGGAACATTTTCCACGATGATGCCTGCTTTTCCACAGGCTATCGTATCGATGTGGTCAAATCCTGTGGAACGTGTCATGATGGCTTGGACACCCGGCATTTTGGCTAGAACGGCAGCTGTCAGGGTGGAGTAAATGAAGACAGAGACGACTGCATGGCCGGCTGCCAAGTGGGCGTTGTCCTCCCTCAGTGGTTCGTGGACGAACAGCGTTTCATGCTGAGACAGGTTATCCTTCAGATACGCCTCATCCTTCGGGGAAACTTCGAAGAATATAATTTTCATAGGGACCTTTTAAAGGATAGTATCAGCAGTATAGTTGAAAGAGGTGTTCTTCGGTAGACACCTTCCTCTCCCCTTCCCATCTTTGTCTCAAGCTATGAATCGCAATTCTCAAGAAAAAACGCTTCTCCTCGAAGTTCCGCGTCATTTGAATGACACGCGTCTTGATCGTGCTTTGACAGAACTGCTTCAAGAAAAATTTCCCGAGCAAAAACCCCTCTCTCGGGCGGCCGTGACCCGGGCTGTCAAGGCCGGATTGGTTCTCATTAATGGTTCGGTGGCTCAGGCCCAGATGACTGTGGCCACGCATGATATTTTCACAATTGACCGAGCCATCTTTGCTGAAACAAAAACTGTCCAGCCTGTCGTTGAAGCGGGAGCGATCGAGGTTTTGTTTGAGGATGAGGATTTGTTGATCTTAAGCAAGGGGGCGGGTGTCCAGATGCACCAGGCTGGCACCCAGGCCAGGGCGACAGTGGCTGAGTGGCTCCTCTCTCATTGCCCGGGTATCGCTACGGTTGGTGAAGACCACTTGCGTCCTGGTATCGTGCATCGTCTGGACCGTGAAACATCCGGCGTGGTGGTTATAGCGAAAAGTAACCACATCTTTCAGGCGTTGAAGCGGGTTTTTCAGGAAAGAGAAATAAAAAAAAGCTATCTGGCTTTGGTATACGGACAAATGGGAGCAGATGAAGGAAAAATCGACACGGCTCTCATGAGAAGCCCTGGCACGCTGAAGCGACGGGCTATTGATCTAGAACACTACACCGGCACGTTACCTGGCAATACCAGAAGCGCTCTCACGTACTATCGCGTCCTCACCCGCTATGCGGAGTATTCTTTGCTTCTGGTGACTCCGAAAACCGGCCGGACGCATCAGATCCGCGTTCATTTATCATCTATTGGACACCCGGTGGTGGGCGATAAACTGTATGCATTTAAGGGGAACAAGCGGAAAAATCTTCTTTTCCCAGAACGTCATATGCTTCATGCGGCAGAGCTTTCTTTCACGATCTTTGGGAAGGAGTACGATTTTCAGGCGCCTCTCCAGCAGGATTTTAGAGACATGCTTCAGAGTATTGACGAAACCAGAGTATCGGGCTATGATGGTGAGGCCTTGAAAAGCCTTTTTGCAGAAATATAAGGCCATTTCTTTTTTGATTACCAAGCGGCCTTGCTCGGAGCAACCGACTAAACGATATCCCTATGAACCAGAAGCTCATCGCCTTCAATTTACAGCAGCGCAAAGCCTTTTCTCTACTCCCCGAATTACGTGCCGGTGACGTCATCAAGGTGTACCGTAAGATCAAGGAAGGTGCCAAGGAGCGCATCCAGATGTTTCAGGGTACGATTATCGCTCTCAAGGGTGGCCAAAGCGCTTCTCGGACGATGACCATCCGCAAGGTTTCTGGTGGTATCGGCGTAGAACTTATTTTGCCTCTTTCCTCCGCTCAGATCCAGAAGATCGAGTTCGTCAAACGGACCACAGCTCGTCGTTCCAAATTGTACTTCGTCCGTGATAAGAGCGCTCGAGTCCTTTCCAAGAAATTGAAAGAAGTGGCCGTCAAGAAGCGGCTGGCCCCACAGGCGGAAAAGACAGTGGCGCCTGCTCCTGAGGTAGCGCCGGTAGCCGAAGCGACAACTGAAAAAACAGAGGCCTAAGAGGCCTCTTTCTTTACCTGTTGCATGAGACAGAGAGAATTGGTAGAGTGTATGGGTAGTGAGATTATTTGCCCAGGTGGCGGAACGGTATACGCGCTAGCTTGAGGTGCTAGTTCTCGCAAGGGATTGGAGGTTCGAGTCCTCTCCTGGGCACAGAAGAAAGAAATGAGCCAACTGAATATTAGTGGGCACGCTTAGCTCAGTTGGTTAGAGCACCTCGTTTACACCGAGGGGGTCCAAGGTTCGAATCCTTGAGCGTGCACAGAGGGCTTATTTGAAGCGAAGAGATGG
Source organism: Candidatus Moraniibacteriota bacterium (assembly GCA_043785755.1). Taxonomy (GTDB): domain Bacteria; phylum Patescibacteriota; class Minisyncoccia; order Moranbacterales; family UBA1568; genus UBA1568. Next base: position 10,536 of record JAYVWV010000012.1, on the reverse strand, counting down.
GTTATCCCCAGGATGTGCACAGTACTTTTGACAAGTCATGACGCCGAGGTAGCTCAGTGGTAGAGCAGAGGACTGAAAATCCTTGTGTCGGCAGTTCAATCCTGCCCCTCGGCACAAAACGTCTGTTAATAGGAAAATATTCAGTTTCCGGGAGTCTTTTTAATGAGAAGATCGAACTGGGAAGGGGTCGGGAAACAGGATATTTCCGTTTAGGGTGACCAAGTCCTCGAGGACTAGAGAGTGGAAGCCCTATAGAGCGCAGGCTGAAGGCCGAGCAGTGAAATACCTGCCCCTCGGCACACATAGAAATTTAATTAAGCCCATAGTATACTACTCTTGTTACTATGGGTTTAATTTTATGGGGACTGTAGCTCAGCGGTTAGAGCGGGCGACTCATAATCGCTTGGTCGATGGTTCGATTCCATCCAGTCCCACACTAGGAAACAGAACTTATTTATAGTATAATATAAAGTATACTAAGATAGTTTGTTTCATGAAACACTTAGAAAAGGAAAAAGCGTTTCATTTAAGAAGAATCCGTAGGCAAAGCTACGCTCAGATTTCTGTAACATTGAATGTTTCAAAGAGTACTGTTAGTGCCTGGTTCAAGGGGTTAGCTTGGTCAAAGGCAATTGAAGAAGAATTAAGAAAAGAGGCCGAACTTAAGAATACCCTGACACTAAGGAGGTACCACAAGAAAAGAAACTTAGCGTTAGATGTTTTGTATCGAGAGGCCGAAATTCGAGCCAAGAAAGAATTTTTATTCTTGAATAAGTCACCTCTATTCGTAGCTGGATTAGCTCTATATTGGGGCGAAGGTGACAAGTTTTTTCAAAACGGTCTAGTGAGGGTTTCTAATATTGATACCGAATTGTTGCAGGTATACTGTTTGTTTCTTAATGAGTGCTGCGGTGTCTCATACGAAACAATGAGGGTTTCTTTACTTTACTATCCAGACCATCAGGTGGAACAATTGCTACAGTACTGGCAGAAAGTACTCCCAATACCAGCCGCCTCTTATTTTAAGCCAACATTGATACAGGGAAGGCATAAGAGTAGAAGGACTCGATATGGGGTTTGTATTGTCCAAGTGAGCAATAAAGAGTTAAAAATGAAGATATTGACATGGTTGAGTCTGTTTGCGACAATGCTTAAGTCACCAAAAGCGGGTATCGTATAGTGGCTATTACACGTGCTTGCCAAGCACGAGATAGGGGTTCGACTCCCCTTACCCGCTCAAAAAAGTAAAACCGCCCCTTTATGGGGCGGTTTTACTTTTTCGTGGTGATGAGAGTCGAACTGGGAAAGGGGTCGGGAAAACGGGAGTTTTCCCGTTTGGGGTGACCCGAAGGGACTAGAGGGCGGAAGTCCTATAGAGCGCAGGCTGAAGGCCGAGCACTGAGATTCTCCCCTTACCCGCTCAGTTTAAAATGAGGCTCATCAGAGCCTTGTTTTTTATTACCCCAGAAACGTGTTCGAACCGTGATATACTTGCTGTAGAAATATTAATTAAATCATATGAATAAAAAAGTTCTCGCATCGTTGATCTTAGCAGTTCTCGTTTCATTTTTAGTTACATTTTTTGTTTCTGGTTTTCTTGCTGAAAGAGAAGTGGCTTCGCAAAGGGAACGTTATGCATCTAAAGAAATTACTTTTGGGGAGATTTTAGTACCAGTTGGTGTACCTTTTTCTTATGGCTGCACGGGTCTTTGCGGAGGAGTTTCTCTAGACACTACGAATCTGTTAAAAGACGTAGCTGTTTTCTATATCCCCTCATATATCCTCGTATATTTTATTCTTGAAGTAATTACCAAGAGGCGAGCTCGCTCTGCATTAAAATAGTTTGAACATCCCACCAGACCTGCCCGCAGTGCTACAGCGTTGCAGGCGGGGGCCGGACAGGCATTGACGCACCGGCTTCGCAAGTCGCCTCTTGAGAAACTCTCCTTTCCTGTTCTTCTGGTTCAAGCCTGCTATACTAGAGGCACGGAGAAACAAAAATAATTTTCGAGTATGGGATTTATTCAAAGCGAAGGAACGGGAAGTGGTTCAGTGGTGCCCGGTGGTCATCTCTCCGGTATTGATATCGCCTACTCTATTATTCAGGATGCTATCGAACAGAAGGCCTCTGATGTACACATCGAGCCAGCTGGCCAGGATGGCAAGATCCGTTTTCGCATTGACGGTGTGCTTCAGGAGATCAGTGCCATACACGCTGAGCAGCTCTCCGTAGTGGTCAATTCCCTGCGCGTACTCGCCAATCTTGAATTGGGTAATTCTGTCACGCCCGAGGACGGCCACTTTTTCTATAGCTACGCTGATGCTGAGGGTGAGACCGTCACGGTTGATATCCGTCTGTCGATTTTCCCCGTGGTCCGTGGCAGCTCGGTCGTTCTCCGTATTCTCGATCGCTCGAAGGTGCTCCTCTCGATGAAGGATCTCGGTATGAGTGAGAACAATCTCATGAAATTGAAGCGCCTTTCTTTTCGAAGCTACGGGATGCTCTTGGTCACTGGGCCAGTGGGTTCGGGTAAGACCACGACGCTCTACTCTATCCTCCTAGAATTTACGAAGCAAAAAGAACACAAGAATGTCATCACCCTTGAAGACCCAGTAGAATATCACTTCGATGACATCCGCCAGAGTCAGGTCCAGCCCGAACGTGGTTTCACGTTTGCCGAAGGGATGAAGTCCGTCCTGCGCCAGGATCCTGATGCGCTTATGATCGGTGAAATCCGTGACCGTGACACAGCTGGCTATGCCATCGAGGCATCGCTGGCCGGCCGAGCTGTTTTTTCTACCATTCATGCCAACTCGACTATCGGTACGATTGCCCGTTTGGTCGATATGGAAATCGAACGTGGTCTCATCGCCTATGCCATCAACGGCGTCATCTCACAACGACTGGTTAAGAAGATCTGTCCATCCTGTAAGGTAGACTACACACCGTCGGCCGAATACCTTCATATGCTTGGTATCGAGCGGGAAGATATCGCCTATAAGATGGGGGCCGGTTGTGCGGAATGTGATAATACTGGCTACAAGGGACGCACCGGGATATTCGAGATACTGGAATTCGATGATGAACTGCGTACCCTGATCGTCGAAAAATCTTCCATCGAAAAAATGACCGCTGGCGCCAAGCACGGGGGCTTCCGCACTATTCGCGAGGATGCTATCGAACGAGTCCGTGAGGGAGTGACGACGGTGGAAGAAGTTATCAAGACCGCCTACTAGGAAGAGATTTGTAAAAAATGAGGAAGAGAAGAACAGGGCGAGCCCAACCAGGTTCGCTTTTTGGTTTGTGCGGAGCGGATTTCCAGAGGGAACGTCCATTGACTATTGGCTCTTTTTCCTCTATGCTCCTGGTATTCTTTCACAACCTTGGAGAAGAGACTATGTCGATCCCTGTGGCGTATGCATACCAGGTATTCATTGCCGTGGTGCTGGTGTTTTGGTTGGTGCTGTACATCATGGTGCCGAGGTTTCGGCACGCGCAGCTCAAGATGAGCCTCTGTGGCGGCGTGGGTGGCCTGTTGGTCGGGGCGTGGCACCGCCTGGATTTCTGGATTCCGCCATCGTTTCTTGGCTACACTTCTGACCGCCCGCTGGTGGCCGTGGAGGACATCGCTTTTGGCTTCGGTTTTACCGGCCTCATGGTGGTGCTCCTGCCCTTAATCGCTGGTTGGTCTTTTGTGGAGCAGCCCTCGAGCATGCGGGTACAAGGCTGGAAGAAGATTGATACACCGTTGGTTGCGACTGCGATTGGTGGGGTGCTGTACTTCTCCGACATGAATTCGGTGCTCGCATGTAGCGTCAGTTTTCTCTACTGCGCCGTTTGGACCGGTCGCCAGCGCCCGGACCTCCGCTTCATGGCCTACTGGGGCGCGGTGGTGACGTTTGCCGCCTTCACCCTGTTGGTTGGGAGTTTCCTTCTCGTGGCGTCGAACAGGGTCGAACTGGCGGAAAGTATCTGTCAGTTCTCTATCCGGAACGGCGCCTGGATGACGGCCTGGGTGCTGGCTCTCTGGTCGCTGTCCTTCGGCGCCTGGATGACAAGTCTCTACCCTTTCGTCGCGGACAAGTGCCTCAGCCATTCCGCGGGCTGATGCCGCCTCGACCGCCACCGCTGCCCTCAGGACCCCCTGTCGGCAGTTTTTTTTATCAGAATATTCTGTGCTATCCTAAGAGCGTACTTGTAAATTAAAAGACTATGAAGAAGTATCGTGCGATTATCATTCTGGCGGCCGTCGCTCTCGTCAACGCTGCCTATCTCAGTTACAAGGCCTACTTCTTTCGTTACGTCGATCCATTGGGACTGACCTCGTTCTGTGATTTTTCCAAGGTCAATTCCTGTAGCGAGGTGTTGCGGAGCCCATTGGCCAATGTTTTTGGTATCCCCTTTCCCTGGGTCGCTCTCACGGTCTATCCGGTACTCCTTGGTTTGGCTTGGTACGGGTACAAACATCAGTCCTACGCTCAGGCCAAGGCACTGGCCATTCTTTCATTTCTCGGTATGTGTTTCAATGGCTTCATCATTTATCGAGAAATATTTTACATCAAGGCCTTTTGCTTACTCTGTTTTATCTGTACTCTCATTATCATTTCTATTTTCTTCCTTTCCCTTTCCCTCATAAGGGAAGGCAAGCGTACTCTGCCGGTCAAGGTTGTTCCCTAACCGTATGTTTGGTTTGACACCAGAAGAGCTTTCTATCCTAAAAAAACTGGATAGCCCCGAGAAGATTCAGGATTTCCTCGATGTTTTCCCGAGCAATCTTTCTCGCTATAGCGATTCCTGTGCCTCACCACGCCGGCCCTACGGAATGGTCGTGCTCACTGTATCGAGGGCGCCTTCATTGCTGCCACCGCTCTGTGGCTCCATGGCCATGAACCACTCCTCCTCGATCTGAAGGCTGAGGCACCGGATTTCGATCACGTGGTGACGCTCTTCAAAAAAAACGGTTACTGGGGAGCGCTCAGTAAGAGTAACCACCCGGTGCTTCGCTATCGTGACCCCATTTATCGAACGCTCCGAGAGCTGGCCCTCTCCTACTTCCATGAGTACGTGCTGGTTAGTACGGGAGAAAAGAGCCTGCGGAGTTATTCTCGCCCCTTCCGACTCAAGCGTTTCGGTCCAGATTGGATCACTTCCGAGCGCCATCTGTGGGACATCTCAGCCGCCCTGGACGTGTCTCATCACTATCCGCTGGTGCCAGCAGGCCAGGAAAAGTATCTGCGTCCGGCCTCGGACATCGAACGGCAGGCAGGTCGCTTGAATGAATGGCAGCGTTCCGATCCCCGCACCTAAAGTTTCTGACAGCCAGACTGTAGCGACTGACTCTATGCGCACTATTATCCATATCTCCGATCTCCATTTTGGCCGGACGGAAACCGACTTAGAAGAGGCCCTGCGCACCATCATTCTCGAGAGAAAGTCGGATCTCGTCGTGGTTTCTGGTGATTTGACCCAGCGGACGCCCCATGCCCAATTTTTAGAAGCGGAAGTTTTCTTTCCGCGCTGCTCTTTACTCTGTTTATCGTCCCCGGCAACCACGGTGTCCCGCTCTATTATTTCTGGTGGCGCTTTTTTCGTCCATATGCCAATTACCAAAAGCATATTTCCAAGGATTTGGAACCGGAGTACTGTGATGACGAGCTCTCGGTGGTCGGTATCAATACCGTGCGCATTTGGCGGATGAAAGAAGGCGGTGTCGGTCAACTCCAGACGAAGCGCGTCTACGATATGTTTCATGGCCTTGGGCCAGAGATCCTGCGGGTCGTTGTCTCGCATCATCCCTTCAATATTCCGAAGCAACACTACAAACGTCCAGTGGCACGGGCCAAAAAATTCTGGAAATCCCTCGAGGACAGCCATGTTGACCTCTTTCTTTTGGGACACCTCCACGATACCCTGATTCACCATGAGGACCCTCCCTACAAGATTGCGACCAATGGCGCTCTCGTTATCCAGGCAGGGACCGCTATTTCGATCAGTCGGCGCAAGGAAGGGAATGCTTTTAACCTTATTTCCTTCGATTTCCCTGTCTTACGCGTGGAACTCCATGCTGCGGAGGCTGGAGCACGCAGTTTTTTCTCGAGAGAAAACGGTAATCCTCATTCGTTCTGGGAATCGTTGGGTCCGGGCCCAAAAGCCCTAGCGAGAAACTAAGAGAGTCCGCCTGACCATTTTTCATTAATATCAGCCCAGGAGTGGTCGTCTTTACTGTATTCAGAAGATAACTGTAAATATGGCTCAAATAAAGTAAAAATATCTGTTGAGATGGTGAATATATGCTTAGATAAGCTATAAATATAGATTGTAGCATTGACAGTATTTGATATTTGTGCTAATATTGTCAGTTGGCTCAGAAGCCTGCCTGTCGTCCTTCCGAGGACCACGGCTTAGTCCTAAGAGTATTCTATGGGTGCACGAAAAGGTTTCCTTTTCGCGATTATAGTCCTAGTAAGCTTTTCTCTGCGGGTTGATACCGTAGAGGCGGCTGTTGCTCAGAATGAGGTTCCTCTTATCTCCGGTTATGATTATAAGAGTGACCCGTTTCTCTTGGAATGGTCATTTTCCCTCGATAAGAAGTCTGGATCACCGGAAGTGGTGGTGACTGAGCAGAGTCGGGAAGAGAAAATTCTTGCTCGTTGGAAGGAAAAGCAGGATCTCTTGTGGAAAAATCTGCCGACAGACTCCTTCATCATCAATGCTTCGGCCTATACCGCGGCAGCTGATGAGTGCGGGAAGTCTGATGGCGTGACCTCATCTGGACTGAAAGTTCAGGAAAAGCGGACCCTGGCCTGTCCTCCGAACCTCCCCTTCGGGAGTAAGATCGCTATCGAGGGTATGGGTGAATACCGCTGCGAGGATCGCGGTGGTGCCATCAAGGGTAATCATATCGATATCTACGTCCAAACCAAGAGCGAAGCCTTTGCTTTCGGTCGGCGTAATCTGACTGCCCAGGTGATTCAGTAAATAGTCAGCAATTAACAAATAGCAAAAACCAAACAGCAAAAATGAAAGTCCCCGGTCGTAAGGCTGGGGATTTTTGTTGACCGCACATCGTGTATTTGCTAGGCTTCGGGAGTGCTGATGAAGAGAAAGGTCCGGTGGCCGATCGGTTAGGCAAAGGTCTGCAAAACCTTTCAAAGCAGTTCAACTCTGCTCCGGACCTCACGAGATGCCGAGGTGGTGTAATGGTAGCCACAGGAGACTTAAAATCTCCAGACCAAAAGTCGTGCGGGTTCGAGTCCCGCCCTCGGCACAAAGAGAGGGGAAGCTTGACCCATATGGTCAGGTTTTTTATTTCTATGCTGGTAGAATGAGAAGGATGTGAGGTAGGATACGGGTAGGTGAGTAGCGTTGCTTTTATATGGAAACTGCGCTATTCTGAGACCTTCGGAAACCCGGAGAAGTTCTTTAACGGAACCCAAGGAGACGGTCATGATCATTGATTTTGCTCATACAGAAGTTGTGGAACTTTTGCTTGAGTGGCGCTCGCTTGTCCACCAAGCAAACGATGACAAGAGCGTGGCAAGCCTCGTCTTTCAGTGAGCGCTGACCCAGAGCGTGATGGCTCCGGTACTCAGTTGTTTTCCTGGTGAGCTCATCTTGACCTACCATCAGTTTCTTTCTTCTCGTCCGACCGGGGCACAGAGCTTTGTCTTTGGCAGTGAGATGGTGATGGAGGACACCTACGTCACGCTGGTTGGCCGGATGAACACAGATGCTCGGATCGTGGAGACGCCGGAAACCAAGCGTATCCAATTTCCCGGCACTCCGCTTAAACATATGATTGTCTTCTCTCCGCAGTTTCTTTTGCCCGTAGAGTGGTGGGTGCAACTGTGGCCACGCTACAGACATTCTAATACCCCGACACACTACTGTCTCGATCAATCCGAGAAGAAAGCTGTCGAGTTTCAGGATGCTCCGCTTGATCTTTCGTGGTTTGGACAGCACCTCTTCTCAGTGCGAGTCGGTGAGCATGATTGGGCGAGGCGGATGGCTGTTGTCATCGGCAATGTCTCGGTCAGGGAATGGCTTCATAGACACGAGTCTGACGAGCTTGTTAGTGAACTCCTGGCGCGCTGAATTCTTCCGTCTGTTCCCATAATTACCGCATAAGCTGAATGGCTTCTGCGGGTTTTTTTACAAAAAAGAGAAAATGAATATTTTTCCTCAACTTTTTCCACTACTTCTGGAATTTTTTTGAAATCTTCGATCAATGTGGTACGAAGCGAGCCGTTATAGAGAGCGGCCGCGGGATGATAGAGGACAAAGAACGTTTGCGGGCCTGCGCCCCGTAGTGTCCGTTCAAACGTCTGACCGTGCACGAGAGAAATTTTCTGGCCTGGCACGAAGTGTTCCATGGCGTGGCGACCGAGCGTCACGATCACTTTCGGTTGGATGAATTTGATTTGCTCGTGGAGCCACTCTTCGCAGGCCACGATCTCTTCGGGGTGTGGGTCACGATTATCTGGCGGTCGATACTTCACCATGTTGGTGATGTAAATGTCCGAACGTTTCAGCTCAATGGTGGCGAGCATTGCCGCGAGGAACTTGCCAGCCGCACCGATGAAGGGCACCCCCTGTGCGTCTTCTTTCTTTCCTGGCGCCTCACCGATGAACATGATAGCGGCGGAAGCGCTGCCTTCCCCTGGCACCGCTTGGGTGGCTGTTTTCTTGAGCGTACACGTACAGGCGACCGCCATGCGGATATTGAGCTCGTCTAATTTTTTTTGTTTATCCATTTTTTTTATGATACACCTCCTCCTTTACCCATCAGCACGAAACCTACAGCCGTCGTTTTCGTGCTGTGTCTTTTTGAGATTGGATGTTGATATTGAAAAGACCTTAAATTTTTCTTCACCTACGCGATGGCGAAGCCATCCGCAGTCTCGATGATTTTTCCTGGCATTTCGAACCCACTGGCCAGCTTATGTCCTCCCCCACCGAACTGATGAGCGATAGCTGAAACATCGACGCCGTGATGTTCCATGGAACGCAGTGACGCTCGGACAGTCTCTGGGTCGCGTTCTGAAAGGACCAGGGCGAATTTGGCATCCGGCACGGTCGAGAGGATGGAAGCGACCTGATAGATGTCTTCGGCCGTCGCCTGGCAGGCAGTGATGTCATCCTGTGTGACCGCGGTCACGAGCATGCCGTTCTTTTGATTGAAGCGTGCTTTCTCAAAAGCTTTGCCCCACAGTTTCAGGGCGGCGATGTTCTTACTCCCAAAAATGGTGTGGGAAATTTTAGCGAGAGGTGCCCCCCGCTTCATGAGCTCTGAGGCGATCTCCATCACCTGTGCTGAGACGCCGCCGTGTTGGAAGCTGCCAGTATCAAAGAGAATGCCCATGAGGAGCATTGTCGCCATGGACTTGGAAATATGGACACCCGTGGTAGTGAAGAAAAGATAGAGGAGTTCGCAGGTCGACGAATACTCCGGGTCGATGATGACCAGGTCAGCGGAAAGGGTGATATCAGGATGATGATCGATCAAGACGACGACTTGTTTTTCATTGAAGCGAGTAATAAGTGTGTCGAATCCTCGGTCTACGCTGTCGGTGGCAATGACAGCATCATAACTATTGAGGTTAAGCTGATCAGGATGAAAAAAAGTCTTTTCTGCCAAACCTTTCAGCATATCGGGGAAGGGATTGAAGCAGGCGATATCAACGTGTTTTCCCGAAGAAACGAGATATTCTTCAAGCGCGAGGTTAGCCCCTACCGTGTCAGGGTCTGGACGATTGTGTGCTACGAGCAAGATACGATCGGCCTTGGAGATAATGTAGGAAAGGGTACGGTATTCCTTCTCGAAGTTTTGCATAACCGGTGGACAAGTAAGTATTTTGCTTTATTACCGAGCAATGTGTCAGCTGAATCCCGAGGCGAATACTACTTCGCTTGTGCGCATTATATGGGCAGATGAAGAGCTGTTATTTCAGCTCGAGGAGAAGTTTCTCGACTTTGTCGGCCTCTTCGGCTGTTGTGTCTATTTCGAAGGACAATTTCGGCATGGGCCGCATGTACAGCTTGGCATAGAGCTTCTTTTGGATGCCAGAGAGTTCCTTCTTGAGGGTTTCTTTGACGTAGTTCGTTTCGCTCTCAGGGAAGGCACTAATGAACATACGAGTGTAACGGAGATCCTTGGAAGTGTCAATCTTGGCGATGGTGATGAGCACCCCTGGTTTCAGGGAGAGTTCGCGTTCCATAATCTCCCCCAGGAGTTGGCGGAGGAGCTCATTCACTTTGGTGATACGGAGTGTCGACATAGATGGTGGAAAACCCTGTATAAGTAATAACTTTGGCTTTTTTTGCCCAACCCCGCCTTCGTCAGAACTTCGGGCGGGCAGGCAGGAATCCCTGTCTGCTGACTGGCAGGGAACCCAGGTGTGCGTGTGCCCTCGGGAGGAATCGAACCGCCATTTACTCGTTAGGAGTGAGTCGTTCTATCCGTTGAACTACAAGGGCAATGGCAAACTGTACCATGCTTCATGTATCTTATCAAGAGCCAGGCTGTAAGTAAACAA
>JAYVWV010000011.1:0-10053 GCA_043785755.1 Candidatus Moraniibacteriota bacterium | reverse complement strand
AAGGCTTTGACTGGTAATTATTGGGCCAAACCAAGCAAGCTCGAAGCTACCATCAGAGGTGGGATGACTGGCCGGAGCGGTGCTGTCAAGGAACAGAATAAGCTCCACCAGCAGGAAGTAAATGAGCGCGTCAAAAAGAATAAGGAAAATCAAGTTGGTGATTCGGCTCTCACATTACAGCTCGATTCTTCCGATCGCGTAGAACGGGAGGCGGCGGCACTCTATATGGTAGAGACAAAGGGGATCGATAGTGCGTTGCGGTTAAAGAAGGCCTTGGTAGCAGTCGGGGATAATCGAGATTATGTTGCCTCTATTCTTAAATCGGCACCGGACAGGGCTACGGCCGGACTTTCGGGCGCTGACTTGAAGGCGATTACTAATAATGAGGCCTTTGCACAGCGCGATGCTCAAGATAAGCCAATGAAAAATGGTCGGGGAGAATATGTCGTAGAGGACTCAGCTAATTTTCAGGCAATCAAAGAAAAATTGAAGGATTCCGGACAGTTGAAGACACTTCTGGAATATGAGCGGGATCAGAATGTGCTTGACGGGAAGTCTTCCGGAGTTGCTTTGAACGATGCCCTTCTGAAAGTGCTTGGTAATTTGACCGCTAAAGATCTTGCTAAGCAAACGAGCCTTCATAATAATAGTGATTTCAATACACATCTGAAAATTGAGCTAACGTATCCGAAGAACAGGCAGTATTATCTGGATGTGTTCAAGAATATGACTAAGGAATCTCAACAGAAGTGGATTACAGCGGGTAACACCCCATAGATATGAGTACAGGAAAAGAAAATTATACCAAGCGCTGCTATTTCCCAATGCTTGTTTCCGAGACAGGAACCGAGAATAAAATGGCACCTGAACAAGTGAGTGCTTTGTGGGGCGCTTTTGATGGATTGTCTGAAGAGCGGAAAAACATCCTCACGGCTGAAGAGATGCCGGAGATCATGGGAAGGCTTCAAGAATCACTCGCTCTTAATGATGCGGTCATCGGAGGAATAAGTTTGCTCGTTCGAAAGATTTTTTTTGGGGAAATCTCTTTGCCAGAATTGGAGTGGCGAGTAAATGACATGTTAGTGAAGGTCGGGGGTGACACGAGGCAGGTACGAGCAGTAGTTGAGTACATCCAGAGTGAAATTCTTACTTTGAAGCCGAAACCGCGGGTAGAGGAAAAATTGGAGGAGGAGCAAAAAAGTCATGTATCGGTTCAGGCGGTGAAGCTGCCTCTTCTCCAAGCCCTGTCCAAATACGAGAACTTGGGCAATCAATTGATTACGCGGGAGCGGATTCGGGTCAAGTCGCAGCTGGAGCCGGTGCGGCCGTCGCTTCTCTACTGGATCAAATACTACCGTGATGAGCTCGGTATCGGGCACCACGACAGCGTGCAGCGCGGTGACTTCCTCTTCCGTTCCGAGAACGGCAAGCGTCTGTCGCCCGAGGAGCGCGAGCACGTCAACTTGGTGCTCAAGTCCGTCGAAGAAAACATGCCGCTCGAGATCGATACGGAGCGCAGCGAAATTATTTTCCCACACTTCGAGGCACCACGGCCGGTGGCACCAGCGCGTGAGTTCGCTCCTCTCCCCCCGCGCGATTTCCCCGTCCCGCAGGCCGCTTTTGTGCCACCGATGGCGCCGCAGCGGCCGCCCGAGGCCAACTCGGCTTTGGCATTTGGTGGACAAGCGATGACTGCTCGGCCAGCGGCTCAGTCTTTTACTCCTGCTTTTACTCCTGCTGCGTCGCCCATCCCACCGGAACCGGGGAGGATTTCCTTTTCTTCGAACCATGTCTTGCCGGCAGAAAAGAGTATCGTACCGCCACGTGAAGAGGCACGCCCGCTCCCTCCTCCACCAACTCCTCCTACACCGCCTGCCCCCGCACCGCCTGCTCCCATGCCACCGCGTGCTCCCGCCCATCAAGCCAACCCGTTTCATATCCATCCAGTCAGTCTCGGAAAGAGTGATGAAGAATAGCCTATGATGTTTTCTGTCCCACAATTTATTGACATCGAAGACCGCATCGCCGGTCCTTTGACGTGGAAGCAACTGGGGTGGATGATTGCCATGGGGGCGGTCATTCTCATCATCCGCACGCTCTTTGATACGGCCCTCACCATCATCGTGGCCATCCCCATCATCCTCCTGTTCGCCTCTTTGGCGTTTTACAAACCGAATGGTTTCCCGATGACGGTTTTTTTGACCAATGCTGTTCTGTTCTTCTTCCGTCCCAAGGTGGCGGTGTGGGAACGGCCGAGTGGTCCGGTGCGACAGCACAAGGAGCCCGTGCGACCAGTGGAAGCAGTCGATCCCAATCAGGGGAATCGACAGATGACGCGGGAGAAACTCGTGGAACTGGCTCGCCTGATGGATAGTCGCGGAAGATGATATGATAGAGGAGATAAGTGATGCAGGATAAATGATAAAAATGCCATGGAATTTTTGAAACCGAAAAACAAGGGCGCGGCTGCATCGAGTACCCAGAAGTACGTCGATGTGGAAGAGATGCGTGATGGCGTGATGGTGCTCAAAAGTGGAGCGCTCCGGGCGGTGCTTCTGGTATCTTCCATCAACTTCGATCTCAAGTCGACGCAAGAACAGGATGCCATCATTTCTCAATACCAGTCATTCTTAAACTCACTTGATTTCCCGGTGCAGATCATCGTGCAGTCACGGCGCTTCAATATCGCTCCTTATGTCGAGCTCTTGAAAGACCAGGAGGCTCAGCAGGAGAACGACCTTCTCCGTTTCCAGATTGGTGAGTACAAGAACTTCATCAAGAACTTAAGTGAGGTTTCGAACATCATGTCCAAGTTTTTCTATATCGTCATTCCCTTTTCTCCCGTCGAGGACCAGCAGAGCGGCCTTTTGACCAAGCTGTCCGGCATCTTCCGGCCCAAGCAATCTATCGGACTCCAAGGGGATCTCTTTGATACCTACAAGAATCAACTGCTCCAACGGGTTGACCACGTAGCAGCCGCTCTGTCTGGCGCTGGGGTGAAAGTGGCGCAGCTTTCCACGGAAGAGATTATTGAACTCCTCTATAATAGTTACAACCCATCGCTTTTCACCAACGCGGTCATCAAGAACGTACAAAATATCGAACTCGCCTAACACTCTTCCCATGGACAAGATTACCTTTCGTGACAATTCTGTGCCGCCACTCCAGAGCGAGGCGGAAAACGGCCCATCAGACATGACCTCTGGAGGAGCGGCCGCTTCTGAATCGATGGTGGCGCCAGTGACACCGGTCGCAGTCATGCCCAAGACGACGGCCGGTATCGGACTTTTCGGTCAGGCTCAATTTTCCAAAGAATCCGATGCGCTCTACCAGCGCGGGGTGGCGACACTCCGTGATCTGATCGCGCCACCGGCCATCAAGTTTGGCCCGAACAGCATGCAGATCGGCACCGTGATGGCTCGCACCTACTTCGTGGTGGCCTATCCACGCTTCCTCTCTACCAACTGGTTTTCGCCCATCGTCAATATCGAGTTCAGCATGGATACGGCGCTCTTCATTCATCCGATCGAGACAGCCGAGATCATGAAGGATCTGCGCAAGTCGGCGACCCAGGTGCAGTCACGTATCCATATGGAGAGTGAAGATGGCAAGATCCGTGATCCAATGCTCGAGACGGCACTCCAGGATATCGAAAGTCTGCGGGATAGTTTGCAACAGGGGACGGAGAAGTTCTTCCGCTTTGGCTTGTACATGACGATCTATGGCCAAGATGAGGCCGACCTCAATGACAAAAGTCGCTCCATCGAATCGATCCTCGAGGCGCAGCTGGTCTATATCAAGCCGGCCGTTTTGCGTATGGATCAGGGCTTTGCCGCTACCCGACCACTGGCCAACGATGTCCTCGATGTGGCCAACAACCTGAACACCGAACCACTCTCGACTACCTTTCCTTTCGTTTCATCAGACCTGTCTTCGAATGAAGGTGTGCTCTATGGGATTAACCGACACAACAATAGTCTGGTTCTTTTTGATCGTTTCAAAATGGAAAACGCCAACATGGTGGTGTTCGCCAAGTCCGGTGCCGGTAAAAGTTATACGGTGAAACTGGAAGTTTTGCGCTCGATGATGTTTGGTTCGAGCGTCATCATCATCGACCCAGAAAATGAATACAAGCATTTGTGCGAAGCAGTGGGCGGCAGTTTCCTCAAGATCTCGCTTAATTCCGAAGTCCACTTGAACCCTTTTGATCTGCCCAAACAAGTAGAGGACGAGGACACAGAAGGCATCTATCGTAATTCGGTGGCCAACCTGATCGGACTCCTCCACCTCATGCTCGGCTCGGTCACGCCAGAAGAAGACTCTATCCTCGATCGAGCCATCCGCGAAACCTATGGCATCCGTGATATCACCGAACACAGTGATTACTCACAGCTTGATGCGTCGTCATTCCCGACCATGTCCGACCTTTATGCGGTCCTTCAGAATATGGATGGCGCCGAGTCGTTGGCCACCCGGCTCGAGCGATATACCGAAGGCATCTTCGGCGGTTTCCTCGACCAGCAGACCAACATCGAGATGAACAATCAATTGGTCGCTTTCAATATCCGTGATCTGGAAGAAGAGCTGCGCCCCATCGCTATGTACATCATTCTTCAGTTCATCTGGAATGAGATTCGGACGCATATGAAGAAGCGTGTCATCGTGGTGGACGAGGCCTGGGTGATGATGCAACACGAGGACGCCGCTGCTTTCCTCTTCGGCATCGCCAAGCGTTGCCGCAAGTACTACACCGGCCTGACCACGATCACACAGGACATTAGCGACTTCATGTCGTCGCGCTATGGCAAACCGATCATCACCAACTCATCACTCCAGCTCCTCCTGCGTCAGTCACCTTCTTCGATCGACCTCATCGCCGAGACGTTCTTCCTGACCGATCACGAGAAGTTCCTCCTCCTCGAAAGTAACGTCGGTGAGGGTATTTTTTTCGCCGGGACCAAGCACGCGGCTATCAAGATCATCGCCTCCTACAGTGAGGACCAGATCATCACGTCCGATCCGCGCCAACTGCTCGAGATCGAAGATGCGAAGCGTGATTTCGATGCGGGGCGGTAGGGATATCATTAGAAGCCGAGTAGGTCTATGGGGACAATAAGTACAGCAAAGGACGCGGCCAAGCTGGCTTTCCAGCATCGGAAGGCCATCAAAAATGGCGATTTCACCCCGTTCATTCCGGCTTTAGCTATGGCTCTGGCCAAAGATAGCTTGTTTGACCCATTGTCGGCTATCCCGATTGCCGGTCTTGTGCCAGAAATGTTTGGTATTTTCATCGCCGTCTACCTGTTCATCTTTTTGTGGGGGAAAGGGAAATGGAAGGTACGGCTGGCTATATTCTTCCTCAATCTCTTCGATCTGATTCCGGTAGTAAGCATCATTCCTCTTTCCACCATCAGCGTGCTCTATGCCTTCTATCAGGCGCGCCGCGATGCCGGTGAAGCCAAGAAATCATTAGCTTCGGTGGAGGGCCTGGTCAATGTTTTGTCTACTCGCGAGTATCAGGAGCAGTACGCCAGAGCGGAAGAGGCACAGGCGGCACAAAACATGGAGCAGAATGAGCGTCAGGAAGCGCAGCAGCCAACACAATCACGCACCTCGATGGTAGCGGACTACGTACCGGTAGTCGGATCAACGAAGATGATGGCGGAGGCAGTCAGAGGGAAACAATATGGAGGACGAGAGCTTCGTGGTATGGATCGGGTGAGGCATGGCGCGGCTGGCGCCGGGATGCTGGCAGCCGATCTGACTGGTGTTGGAGAGGCGGCGCGGCTGGGGAAGCTTGGGATGGCTGCTGTTCGCATCGGAGAACATGAGGCGGCAGAAGTTGCTGCGCGACAGGCTTTTCGAGAAGGCACGCGACTCCATGAGCGAGGAAAACAGCGGAGAAATATTCAAAATCAGGGCGGTTATCGTCCGGCCCACAATGTCGTATAAAGTATTGCTATGAAAGCTCTCGCCTTCCATCATAAACGCTTCATCATCACTGGGCTCCTGGTGCTCTTCTCGGTGATCTTTCTCGGCATCTTCAGTCAGAGTGATAAGGTCAACCCTATTTTCCAGACACTGATCGTCAGCTCGGCTTTTTTCTTGGTGGTTCCTGTGTTGTATAGTAAAATGGTGCTAAAGGAGTCCTTGAAAAACCTGGGATGGCAGCCGGGCAATGTCTTTTTCGGAGTGTTTGTGAGTATCTGCTGTGTGGCAGTGGCTTTGGGCGGTGTGTTCGCTCTCACGCGCTTCACGTCATTTTCTGAGCACTACCTGCTCCCGGTGTCCGTGCGGACGAACTTTCTGTGGTTCATGGTGTATGAGCTCATTTTGGTGACGTGGACGACGTTTCTCTACGAAATTTTTTTTCGGGGACTGGTCGAGCTTTTGTGGCTCCGTTCGCTAGGATTGGTTTCCGTCCTTTTTCAAACAGGGCTTTTCACAGCGCTCCTCTACTTGGGCGATGACCTGTCGTGGCAACGATTGCCGGCACTCATCTTTTGTCCTTTGGCCGGACTGATCGCTTACACGAGCCGTTCCATCTGGTATTCCTGGGCGGCTAGCTGGACGTTCTTTTTTCTGACCGATGTTTTTCTCTTGGTGATTCATTAGATCCCGCCTCGCTATGATGCGATTTTTGTACAAAAAACGACGTTTGCTCCTGAGCGGGTTCCTCGTGGCGGAGCTGCTTTTTTCGAGCGCTTTACCGGCTTCCGCGGGACTCTTTGGTGGTGGCATGAGCATCCCCTCGGCTTCGAGCGTCTTTTCTGACATGGAAAAGCGTTACCATTTGGATACGGGCTCTCTTCGGGGGCAGGGAGAAAGTTTCAATGTGGCGGGCAATAAACAGCCGACGCCGGAAGTATCATTGTTTTTCAATCCGAGTGATCCCAAGGAGGGCGAGAAGCTAACAGCCAAGGCCTTCCCGATGTATTTTTCCAATCCCGAGAACGCCCTGTATTACACCTGGTATCTGAAACACGTTGGCTGCGATCTGGGAAGCAAGAAATTGGCGCTCTGCGATCATGATGGTAATGGAAAAATAACGGTGGAGGACTGGAAGATTGAAGCTTCGTCGATATTGGTGCAGAATGGCTTCGATAAAAATGAGGCTAACTTTGGTTCGGATACTGACAATGATGGTTACAAGGCTCGTTATGGGGGTGATAACAAAGAAGGTTCTCCGGATCATTGTTTTGTGAATGATCCAGCGAGTGGCAATAATTATGAGCTGGGGAGTAATACGGTGAATATTGACTTCTCTTGTCCGAAAGGCACCGACCCGATCTGTCTTCTAGGGGAGGGACGGATCAACCCCGTTGATATCAGTATACCGGGCTCCAGCGGGTCTGACCCGTTCAGTCCTATTTCCGGCGTACCGGGCACCTCTGGTCCGGCGTTTGGGTTCTCTGATACCGGTGTTTGTCATTCGGCGGGCCTGCCAATGTGTAGTGGCGGGGTGCCGAGTTGCAGTGTCGGAACACCGCGTTGTCTGGCCAATCCGACGATAAGCACTTCCTGTGGGTCAGCTCTGAATTCCTGTGGTGGCGGCGGGAATATCGCCCCATTCTGTAAACACCTTTTCCCGAATGCACCCGCACAGATCAGTGGCGACGGCTCTTTTGGCGCGAGCGAAGAGAGATTTTGGGGGACCAATCCGGCCGACCCGGATACTGCCGATAATGGCAATAAGGATGAAGCAAATATCACGGGTCTCGGCCAGAGCTCTTTCACCTGGAACTATGTTTCTGGCGATCAGGTAGGAGTGGCCATCGAGGGGACCTCGATGGTGTCAACGAAGTACAGTGATTCCTCAGCGATGATCATGTGGGCCTTCCCGAAGAAAAATTGTCCCGTTAAGAATACGGGTTCGTTTGCACGTTCTATCAAGGGGTATAGTGTCACCATGCTTTCGGCTGATATGAATCTCAATGATTGTTTGGCTGGCAATCTGATAGATCCGGCCCAGGGCGGTCAGGCGACCAACCTCGATGTCACCCTCGCCAATACGACGGACAATCCCAACAACGACGAATCAGGTGATGGCAGTGGGGATCAGATCACTCTGCAGGCGACGGTCGCCAATGCCGCCCGTGGTTTGAACGAGGTGCTGTTCGAGTGGAAAGTGGAATTGAGTAACAATGTTCAGTTTCGGAACGGTCCTGGTCTGGTGTCTGCCGATGTGACGGCCGATCTTCAGAAATACGGGCTCTTGGGGAACATCAAAGGGATTGCTCTTGATACGGCGCGCTTGAAGCTTGATATGAAAAACAAAGACGACAAGCTTTTGGCAGGACGACTCTTTCATAATTATTTGACGAACGAATCGGGGTATCTGCGCTTTTCTGTCAAAGCAGTCGAGGGCTTCACAAGTGGCGCCACCCGCAAGGGTAAGAGCGACATCATTGTTAAGTTTGCCTCGGCCAGCAAGAAAATCTCTGCTTATAAGGCGGGGACGAGATTGGTGGGGAGCGGCATGCAGGTGACCCTGCCAAACCCTTTGGCCAACCTTATCTGCGAAGACGATGCCCTTGACCGTGCTTCCTGCCGGGTCATTAAGAATGAAGTGATTGCTCTTCGTGTCAATCCAGCGAATCTCAATAACTTCCAGTGGATGGTCAATGGAGCGCCGCTCACTTGTACGCGAGCCGCGGTGTCGCCGGACTGTATCGATGGCAGTGAGAATGAAGTCAACTTCCTGCCCGTGGCAGGCAACGTTGGTGATACCTACACGGTAACCGTGACCGCTAACGATACCACGGGCAAAAAAAATGATCCCAACTCGGATAAAACCATCACCCTGACCCGCTCTTTCAACATCGTCGAACCGAAGCTGTCGATCAAGTCCTCTGATTTGACTGTCGCTTGGCCGAAGTTTCTCGGACAATATAAGGACGTCGAGGCCATCAATACGGCCGCCTGCGTCAATGGTCTGTGTAGTGACTATAGTGAGTCTATCTTGCGGGCGTTCGCTGGGGAAAATCTTTCTTTTAAGGGGAGTTTCATGCCGAACTTCCTGGCCGCCCAGTCGGAGCGGCAGTGGACAGTTGATGGCCTGGAAACGAGCGAGGTAGCAGGCAAGATCACCTTCAAAGCACTCAAGGATCCTTTGGGAGTGTACAATATCACTCTGGTGGCTTCGATGGTGCAGTCTCAGGATATTCGCCGAGCTATGCGTGATATTTGGCATATTTCGCCCCTCGATTCTCCAGAGATCCACTTTTCGACCACCGCCCAGATAGAGCTGGAAGAAGCAGGCTTTACTCAGGGGCCACTGAAAGGTTCGCAGAAGTATTTGGCGGCTATTGCCTCGTATGTCCCGGCCTCGGTGATGTTTTCACTGCGTATTTTCCTCTCGGTTGCCCTGCTCCTTTTCACAGCCAGTTTTCTCTATGCGTTGATTCCGGAACATAATGGTTCTCCGGCTGTGCAGCGGCGGCACGACGAGTGATGGACGTTTTTTCTGTGCCGCGAGAGAGACTCGAACTCTCATGGGATTGCTCCCGCTAGCTCCTAAAGCTAGTGTGTCTACCATTCCACCATCGCGGCATGTGTTTACTCCACTTAGCTTACTATGGCTGCTTTTTCTCCAAGAAATGAGAGCAGCCGCGCGCCTTCTTCTTTGAGTGGTCCATCATTTTCGTATTCGCCGTGGTGACGTGTCTCGGCACCGTACGTGTGCTTCTTTTGATCCAGGTGAAGGTTGAGGACGAGATCTGTCACAGAAACCTTGGCGTAACAGTGGAAGCGTGGATAGCCCGCCTGAGCCAGGACACGGACGAAGCTCTGTTCGCCATTTTCCGCGTGCTGAAAAACGTACCCCGCCCGGCGTAGGAGTGAGACGGGATTTTCACTGAGACTTTTGACGAGAATTTTCATAGGACTTGTCCTTAGTCGGGGCACCCGGAATCGAACCGGAACCACACGAACCCGAATCGTACGTACTGCCACTATACTATGCCCCGTCTGAATTGTTTCACGAACCCTTGCCCGAAACGCTCCTTGGTGCGGGCGGGCGAATCGTGCGTAATACCGTTATACCACACTCCG
>JAYVWV010000010.1:0-8371 GCA_043785755.1 Candidatus Moraniibacteriota bacterium | reverse complement strand
ATATGAATATTCCTATCCTCTCTGCTGCAAGGAAGCCTCCCACGACCCTGTAAGGTACTATAAAGCAAAGAGTACGCTGGCAGAAGCTGTTCGTCAAGGTCGTACTAAGGATGAAGAGCCTTGTATTCCTTCCACTGGCGATCTGACCAGCCGGAGGGTTTGCTGGTATAGACTGGCTCCTGGCCGGGGTGCGGGAAGAGACTGGGGGACTTGTAATTGCTGTAAAAGCTATCGCGAATGAAGTTCTGACCATCGGCGTTGCTGACTGCCTGAGTGAAGACGGTCTTCATGCTGCCATCGGGGTTCCAGGCCAAAGTATGAGGACCATCGACCGTCACGGTGCGGCCGTCTTTGCTCCCGAAGAAATCAAAAATGAGGTCATTACCCTCGATGGTAGACTGGACGAAGATAGCGCCGGGTGTGTTATTGGTGAACTTGAGGTCAGGCTTGGGGATATAGATAGTAGCGTCCATACCGTAGGGTTTGTAGTACGAGACGGGATAGGCATGGTTGTGGCGTTCTGTAATTTTCAGGCCGCTGTAGATAGCGGCGCGGAAAACCGTGGTCGAGACCTGGCAGATACCACCGCCGAATTCCGGTGTGGTTTGATTGTTTTTGATGACGAGCTCCGGCAGGTAGCCGTGTTCGCCGTCCACCTCGCCTAAGTATTTGACGAAGGAAAATTCTTCGCCCGGGGCAATCAGAATATTCTGGAATTGTTTCAGGGCGCGGTTGATATTGTAGATGCGGTTTTTGGGGGAGCCTTTGAAGTTGGTGCGGCCCTCGCCGATGAGCTCCTTGAGACCCAGTCGTTCGCGGTCGGCTGCGACGATATTCGGCTGGGCGATGTCTGTCGTGAGGACGACGCTCACGGGATCAGTGCTCTCTCCTCCGAGCGCGCGCAGAATGAGGGCGGTACTTTCGGTAATATTGAGCTTGCGGCCGAGCTTTTCTGGTGTGGCGACGATAACGCGCTGGTCGGCATCGGTGCCGAAGACGGCGTCTTGGGGATCCTGATCAACCTGGTCAGCTAAGGCGGTGACGAAAGTGTTGACGCTTTCGTGGTCGACAGTACTTTCGAAGTGGACAGCCATATGGTTGCGGGCGGCTCGTGAGAGCGAGAAGTCACAAAAAAGAAGATTGACCGGGCAGGAGGCAGTGTTTTCTGCTTCGGACTTACGCTGTGGATTTCTCACTATGACCGTCGTTAGATGGAACCAGGAAGAGAGCTCAGTGGCCGATAAGGTTTCGCTATAATCACCGGCCGTGAGGACAATCTTCGAGGGCAGGGTCTGAGCTTGGGCGGTGTGCGTGGAAAAAAATGCCAACACAAAAACCAGAAACCAAAGGGAATGGCCTGGGGATGTTTTTGGGAAGATACGGAGAAAGGAAGACGTCATGGGCGAGAAAAGAGAGGAACGCCGACTCCATCGAAACGGAATCGGCAAAAAAAGATGTTCCGTGTGGACGAGAGAGTCGTTAGAATCCGCGCACTTGGATTTTTTTGGTTCTGGTAGTATCGGCTTTCGGGAGACGGATAGTGAGAATGCCGTTCTTGAGGGCAGCGTCGGCTTTTTCTGGGATAACATCGACCGGCAGGAGAACAGAACGGGAGAAGGATCCCCAATAACATTCCTGATAGTAATAGTTGCCGTGTTCGACGATCTCTTCGTTTTTGCGTTCGCCTTTGACCGTCACCATGTCATTGTTGATAGAGACATCGAGGTCTTCGGGTTTGACACCGGCGATGGTGGATTTGATGACGATATCATTTTCGGTCTGGTAGACATCGATGGTGAGTTGTCCTTCGGCTCCTTCGCTTTCACCCTGAGGGAAGGCGGGTGCCGCCCAGGATTCTTCTTCATGCACGGGGAAAGCAGTCGTTTCTTCTCTCATGACGACCGGTGTTTCTTCTTCTTCGTTGTATACGGGTACGCCGTTATAGTCGTTCCCTTCCATATTCTTGGCCCCGGTCAAGCGCTCGAAGAAGGATTTTTTCTGTTTGGTCATAGAGATTTTTCTGGTGGCTTAAGATGACAAAAAATGGCTGTCTCCACTGCAATCCCTTTTAGTATAGAGGATAATTTGTGTGGGCGCAAGAATGGATTATTGACCGATTTTTAGAAGAGAACAGTCAAAGCGAGGATGTTGTAAGTGCTGTGGAGGAGTACGGCCAGTGCGAAGGGAATGAGGAGCGGAAAGCGGCCTTGGTTTGCCCGGGGGGACGTCAGGAAAAAGAGAAAGAGGAGACTGGTGACTCCATGGATGAAGAGTATTCCGAGCAGGGGGAGGAGTGGTACCGCGTGCAGGGGCTGGAGGAGGAGAGTGAGTTCGAGAGAGGCAAAACCGCCACCGAAAAAGAGCCCGCTCATGATATTCCGGCGGGTATTTTGGGTGTCAGCCACCAGGAAGTGGCGGACGTAGCGGTGAAGGAGGAGAAGACGGGCGCTTTCTTCGATGAGCACCACGAGGAGGAGTGTGGGCAGAGCAGTGAAGGCCGTCGGCTGAGGGCTATAGGAGACTATTCCTCCCATGCCGAGGAGTATGATTTCGAGGACAAGGGCCAAACAGGCACCTAAGACGCCAAAGATGAAGGGAGTGAGGAACATGGAGTTTTAGAGAAGATTTTCGAGAGCGCGCGCGAGCTCGGCGATTCTGCTCTTTGTTTCGGCGAGGGCAGTTTCGTTCTGTTCGATTACCTGAGTCGGTGCTTTGCTAACGAAGTTTTGGTCACTCAGACGTTTTTCGATACTGGCGCTGTAATGTTCCGCGGAGGCCCTCTCTTTTTCCAAACGTGTTCGTTCCTGTTCAATATTAATCAGGCCTTCGAGATGGATGTAGACTTGGAACTTGCCGGTCTGTACGAAAGCGCATTGCTTAGGTGCTTGTTCTTCAATGGCTTGCAGGGTACCGACACGGGCAAGTTTTTTGAGGATGGACTCGTTTTTGAGTAACGATGCGACCGTTTCTTTTTGGACGCTCAGTGTAATATCTTTGGCTGGATCAATATGATAGACCGCCTTGGCGTTTCGGATGCCAACGATGAGTTTTTGAATGTCGATGAAGAGGGCAGACTGTTCTTTATCGAACGGAATTATGTCATCTGGCCAATGTTCCACCATAAGGAGTTTTCCGGACTTTTCTTCGGAGACCATTTGGAAGAGGGCTTCTGTGACGAAGGGAGCAAAGGGGTGCCAGAGTTTTAAGAGGGTAGCAAGAACGAAACGGAGAACGCCGTCATTTTTTTCTACCTTGTGGATCTCGAGGTACCAGTCGGCGAATTCGTCCCAGGTGAAAATACGCAACGCCTGAAGCGCCTGAGAGAACTGGTAGTTATCCAGAGCGACTCCTACGGCCTGGGTAGTGTGTGAGAGCTTCTCGAGAATGAAGTGGTCGGACAGTGATGTTGCCACAGGATTTTCCTCTGTTGCCTCCGTTACGGAAAGGATGTAGCGGGCGATATTCCACAGTTTGTTGACCAGGTTTCTCGCTACCTCGACTTTGTCCATGGAGAAGCGACTGTCATTCCCTGGCGTGATGTCGGAGAGGAGAGCGATGCGCAGGGCGTCAGTCCCGTACTCCGCGCTCACCACCAGAGGGTCGATGCCGTTACCTAAGGATTTGGAGAACTTTCGGCCGTCTTTGTCGAGCACCATGCCGTGAATATAGACATTGCGAAAGGGGATAGTGTCGAGCGTGTAGGTGGTCATGAGGATCATGCGAGCCATCCAGAAGAAAATGATCTCATGGCCCATTTGCATGAAGCTGGTGGGATGGAAGGTAGCCATATCCGGTGTGTTATCTGGTCCACCGAGGGTGCTGAAGGACCACATGCCGGAAGAAAACCAGGTATCGAGGGTATCGGGGTCCTGTTCCCAGTCAGTGCCTTCGGGGGCTTCTGTTCCACAGTATGTTTCGCCGTTACGATACCAAACAGGAATGCGGTGTCCCCACCAGATCTGGCGGCTGATGCACCAATCGCGTAGGTTATCGATCCAGTGGAGGTAGACTCTCTGAAAACGTTCTGGTTGGATGGTAATTTTTTGCGTACTGTCGCCGCTGTGTCCGACAGTGACCGCTTCGCGCATCAGGTCCTTGAGGGATTTGTCGCGGCCAGGAATGATTTTGTTGACATCAACGAACCACTGATTCATCGGGAGCGCTTCCACCACGTCACCGAAACGATCCGAGGTGCCGACTTTCTGAGTAATCTCCTCTTCTTTTTCGATGAGTTCGTTTTCCTTGAGCCAGCCCACGAATTTTTCCCGTGCTTCTTCGATGGGCAGTCCGGCATACTGCGCTCCTGCATGGTCATTCATCCTGCCATCTTGGCCGATGACCTGGGTCAATCCGATAATCTTGTTACGTTCATACATTTCGAAGTCGACCCGACTATGAGCAGGTGTGACACCAACGGCGCCGGTGCCGAATTCCGGCGAGACGTTTTCGTCCGCGATGATGGTGATAGTGAGTGGCTTTTGGGCGCCGACATCGACCGTGAATGTCTGGCCGATATACTGACGGTAGCGTTCATCGTCGGGGTGGACCGCGACAGCTGTATCACCGAGCTTGGTCTCGGGACGGGTGGTGGCGATCGCAATGGGGAAATCTTTGGCGTAACGGAAGGTGTAGAGTGTGGTGGCGCGTTCTACATGCACCAGTTCATCGTCGGAGCAGGTGGACTGGCCCTGGACCGACCAATTAACCACTCGATAGCCTTTGTAAATCAGACCATCATCATACATCTTTTTGAAAACGATATTGACCGTCCGGGAGCGTTCTTCGTCGATGGTGTAGACGAAGCGACTCCAGTCACAGCTGGCACCCAGAGCGGCGATCTGAGCCATGATGGTTTTTTTGGAAGTTTCTGAGAACGTACGAATTTCCTCCAGGAGTTTTTCACGGCCGAGTTCTTGGCGCGGGTTCTTGATACCTTGGGCGACCAGGTTCTTCTCAACGCGGGCCTGAGTAGCGACGGCGGCATGATCGGCGCCAGGCAGAAACAAAGTGCGGGAACCCCGCATGCGTTTGTAACGGGCCATGACGTCCATGAGACTGTTTTCCATGGCATGACCGAGGTGGAGGATGCCCGTCACGTTGGGTGGTGGCATGAGGACAGAAAACTGCTCGGCTTTTTCTGTGATAATCCCTTTCTCAACGAGGGTATCGGGGTTGAAAAAACCGCTCTCTTCCCAAAGGGTGTAGAGTTTGGTCTCCCAATGGGCGGCGGTATAGGTTTTGGGGATTTCTGTTTCCATAGTTCTCACATTACCACAGGAAACGCTTTGTTTCAAGCAAAAATGTCTGAGGGGTGCTTGACGATTGCCTCTCCTTCACGTATATTTAGATGTTGTTCCTATCCATTGATGGTCATTTCCGATAAGGAGGCAGCATGTACCATAATCAAGTTCAGTCAGTCTGGTCTTCGGTCATCACTTTGTGGTCGATAGGAACCATGCTGGCGTTCGTGGTTTTCCCGGAAGAGAGGCGCTCCCCGCCCATGTTGATAGCCAAGGGATTCTGCGCCGCCATATTACTGGTGGGGTTGGTTGTGGTGCTTGCCTACGTAAGGGAGGTAGCGCTCGCCCATTTATCGCTGCTTGTTTCACCGAAATGAGCAGTTTTTCATTTATTTGACTGGCGACCGCCTTTCCTCAGGCTCTTCAGATTAAAGAGAGGGGCGAAGATGTCATCCTCGAGGGCGACATAGAACTGGGAGCGTTCTTGTTTGGTGGGAGCAGTGCTTTGGAATGTGATGCCGCTCGTCTCAGTGATGAGGGCGAGCGGGGTCTGTTCATTGCCTTCGCCCATAGTGAGGACGGCGGCGGCTGCCAGGGCGTCGGTGATGTTCGCTTGTTCCATGACCAGTTTCCGACCGAAAAGGTCTTTCGTCCCGCGGTAGTCCTTGAGGCCAACGAACCCGCGATAGGCGAGAGCGACACCGGACGCGCCCCTGCGCAGGGGGGTCGAATGGCTGTCGGTGATGATCACGCCGACCGTTTCGATATTGAAGCGTTTACGGAGATAGTGATAGATCTGCTCTGCTGTTTTTTGCGAATCTTTCGGGAGGAGCACATAGTGTCCGGCAGCGTTCGATTCATCGATGCCAGCCGCACCGATGAAGGCATGGTGTGTGATGGTGCCAGTGGCTCCGAAACGACGGAATTCTTTCGGCAGATAATAATCGGCTTCCTGGTGTATGAGGGTTTCCTTATCTTCGCTCAGTGCCGCGACCCGACCTTCGCACAGAGAAACGATCTTGGAGCTCACGGCCAAGATTGAGCCCTCGGGAAATTTCTTGAGGTGACGATCTAAAAGGGCCACCAGTGTCGTGGAACGGGGCAGGACTTTCTCTGTTTTGAGGGCGACGATGTTCATACGAGGTTCTGGAGTGGCAGATTAGCGTCGGGCTCGAGTGTGTGATAGGTGTCTTTGAGCAGCGCCTTTTGTTCCTCGTTCATCCGTTCATAGCGGAAAGCAGCAGCACTCCCGATCATGGCGGCATTGTCGAGCGAGTAAGAAAATTCTGGTGTCAGGAATTGTGTCTCGGGAAATTCCGCATCGATCAAGTTACGTAATTGGTTACGTAAATGCACGTTGGCTGAGACGCCTCCGGCAATAACGAAGGTGGCGGGGGCATAGAGGGCGAGCGCCTTCTTGGTTTTCCCGACCAGGACATCAACGATCGCTTCTTGGAACTCGTGGCAGACCTCGTCAATAAACGTTTCGTCTTTATTTTGGTCCTCATGCTTTTTCAAAAAGTAGAGTACGGAAGTCTTGAGACCGGAAAAAGAGAAATCGAAGTTGTCCGAATCAAGCATCGGTCGGGGGAAAGCAAATTTTAATTTTTCAATTTCTTCATTTGGATTTGATTGGTCATTTATCATTTGAGCTTTGGCATTTTGTTCACGGAAAGAGTCCGCTCTTTTCGCGACAAGTGGTCCTCCAGGGTAGTCGAGACCAAGCATCTTGGCTACTTTGTCGAAAGCTTCGCCCGCAGCGTCATCCTGTGTTTCACCGAGGATCTCGTACTGGAAATGATCCTGCATGAGGACGAGCTCAGTATGACCACCAGAAACAATGAGCGCCACGAGCGGGAAAATCTCCTTCCCCCGTTCTTCGTTGATTGGTGACTGCTGACTGTTTGTTGTCAGGAAGTTCGCATAGATGTGTCCTTCCAGGTGATTGATACCGATGAGCGGTTTGTCCCAGAGCAGGGCCAGTGTTTTGGCCGCGCTGACACCGACAACGAGAGCTGGCATCAATCCGGGGCCTTCGGTGACAGCCAGGAGGTCGATGGCGGCCGGGGAGAGCTTGGCCCGCTCGAGTGTTTCCTGTACGACGGGGACAATATTTCGGATGTGTTCACGAGCGGCCAGATCGGGCACCACGCCGCCCCATTTGGCATGGAGTGAAGCCTGGGAGGAGACAGTACTCACGAGTACGGTCGCTTGGCCAGCCGACCATTCGACGATGGCGGCAGCAGTTTCGTCGCAGGATGTTTCGATAGCGAGGACTTTCATAGCAGGTGGTGGAAACTGGAGAAGTGAGTATAAGACGATGGGCGGCTCCTTTCTGGTTTTTTCTTTCCAGTAGGGCAATCTCACTCTAGCGACTCAGTGAAAAAAGAGCAAATGGAAGAGCAGAAATAAAAGGGAATGTGATATAATAAAACGTATTCAGGCATTGTTGTTGAAAGGCCGTTTGATTGTTTGACTCTCCATAAAATGAACACATTTCGAGAAGCGGTGGTAGTGTGGGGGACGTTCCTCGTTACCTTTGCACAGGATTCGTCATGGCCCGTTCTCATTGCCTGGGGGTTTCTTCTCGTTGTCTTCTATTATATTTTCCGGATCAGCGCGCGGCTTTTTTTCATGTTTTTGTTTGAGTTACAGCAGCGTATCAGAGGAAAGGTGATGGAGCGGGCGCGCTTCTCGAGTATTACCCCGACCGGGAAACGAGTGCTGATCGCCGGTGATAGCACGGCTGTCGGTAAGGGGTCGCGGAGTATCCTCGATACCGTAGAAGGGCGGTTGGAAACGGATTTTCCGGCCACGGATGTTTTCAATGTGTCGATAAATGGCGCTTTGACCCGAGATATTATAAAACAAGTAGATCAGCCTGGTTGCTTGCCGTATGATCTCATCATTTTAAGTACGGGTGGCAGTGATTTGTGGAGCGTCATCACTATAGCGACTCTGGCTCATGACCTGCGGACTGTTCTGCGTGCAGTGAGGCCACTGAGTCACAACCGGGTCGTGGTCATTTTCTTTGGAAATGTCGGTTCCGCTCCGCTCTTTCCCTATCTGATTCGGCGCTTTCTCTTGTGGCGCGGCCGGCGTGCTCTCACTGTTTTTCGAGAAGTCTGCCA
>JAYVWV010000009.1:0-10013 GCA_043785755.1 Candidatus Moraniibacteriota bacterium | reverse complement strand
GTCTATAAAAAGCAAGAAAATGAAACTCTATGGACATAGCAAAGAATAAAAAATTTCTCATTCTCGGGGCGGCCATACTGATACTCATTGGAGGAATATCCTACTGGCACCGCCATTCAGTGAAAAAAGCTATGACCAACAAAAACAAAACAACTCAAAGTGATTCCGCCGCTGGCACCGGAAAGGAAAAAACTAGCAAAAGTAAGATCTCTGCTATACAGCAAACCACAACCCTTGATTCAAATACCACTACGCCTGGCATTATTAAAACTCCGAGTGCCACAGCGCTTCAGCTCAAATAGGTCTATCCTTATTTCTTGGCCACGGGCAGATGCAGGGTAAAGTGTGAACCCACTCCTTCAATACTCTCGACCGTGATGGTGCCGCCCATGCGTTCGGCCAGTTCGAGAGTGATCCACAGACCGAGACCCGTCCCAGTGATCGACTGGGTGTCCTGGTTCTGGATACGACTAAATTTCTGAAAAAGCTTCTTCTGGTCCTCGGCGGAAATACCGAAACCAGTATCAGCTACCGTCACCAAATATTCCTGCCCAACCACCTTGGCACTCACCTCGACCTTCCCAGCTTTGGTGTACTTAATAGCATTACTGATCAGGTTGGCCAAAATCTCACGCACCCGATCGGCATCAGCCAAAACCATCTCCTCGGTGAGATCGAGGATGTTGAGCTCCAATCCCTTCTGAATAGCCTGGGAACGCAGTTCTTCCACCGCCTGATCAATACTCTGGCGCGGATCAAACGTCGTCAGAGCAAGCGGGACGCGGTTTCCTTCGAGACGGGAGACTTCTAGCATATCCTTGACCAGCGTATTGAGTCGACCGACCGAATGCGAGATATTGGTGAAATACTTTTGAGCCTCTTCGTCGAGGGTCAGATGTTTATCCTCCAACAATTCCAAGTAGCCCTTGATCGCCGTAAGCGGGGAACGCAGTTCATGACTGGCCATCGACACCAGGTTATCTTTCATGGCATCCACTTCCTTCAGTTTGTTGAGCGTCAGAACATAGCCAAAAAGGCGGGCTTGGTTCGACACCAAGAGCAAGACCACGAGCACCGTGATAATGAGGATGAGGTAGGAATGATTGACGGTATTCTCAATCAAAACATCCGAATCATGGAGTGAAAAGGACATGGCTACCAGACCAACTTTGGTGCCCGCTTCATCAGAAAGAAGACGGGTAATACGCCAAAAACGGCCACTCGCGTCACTGTCAAGAAAAGCGATACCCTCAGGCTTATTCCAGGCCAGAAGGTACTGGATATTCTCTGTCGTCTGATCAAGTGTCTCCGGCTCGCTCGAAGCCAGGACACGGAAACGACTGGGGTCACTATCGGGAGTGAGGATGGCGAGGGAAAGGATTTCACTCCTGTCGCCGACGACACCATCAACTGCTCTCTGGAGGGCTGTCCGGTCAGAAATTTTTTCGATCGCGATACCGTTAATGATCCGTTCCGCCATGACAGCCTTGCGCTGTGTGATACGATCGATGGCCTGTTCCATCCCAGAGACCAGGGTATAGGTATTGAAGAAAAATGCCGCTGGGACGAAGACGAGCAGGACAAAAGAATACAGGATGCGGGGATTCTCCCGAATGAAAGCGACCCCGCTTTGAAAAAGATTTTTCATGGATGGCGAGCTTTACAACGTCCGTTTTTCTTCCAAGGCCTTCGTATGTCGATGCCTAATCAATCCGATCGTGGCCAAGGCCACCGCGACGGCCGCGATGATAATCGCTACCAAGAGGAGGATATCTCTTTGGGCACGGTTCTCAGAGACTGGTTGTGTGGCAGCTGCCGGGGCAGCCTGAGCGGCCGGGATAACAGTGACGGCCTGAGCGGTCTTCACGAACGGCAATGGCTCGCTTCTGGCGGTAATCTTCCCCGTATTATCCGTCACAGCCACATAGGCTTCGTGTTGCCCGTCTGCCAGCTCCTTATCGAGTACGTACGTCCAATTGCCATCGCTATCTGTCTTGACCGTCAAAACAATCGGATCACTACTGAAAATATAGATGGTGACGAAACTATTCGGCAGACCCTTCCCAGTAAGCTGCAACTTTTTCGTTGTGTCAGCTCCTGCCTGCGTGAGCGTTACCTGCTTCACCGCATAGGTTTCAGGTTTCGTTTCACCACTCTCCCTGGGACTCTCAAAAACAATCCGATCATTCTGATCTCCTGTCGAATACTTGAGTGGATCAAAGCCATTCTTCACTTCGTCTCCGTCAAGAAATCCATCCATGTCCGTGTCGGCCAACTTCGGATTTGTCCCATAACGCACCTCGTCAATGTCGCTCAAGCCGTCATGGTCACTGTCCCGTTCCGGCGAACACTTGTCCACATTGGACTGACAGTAATCAAAGATATATTTCTTTTGCTGATCGGGATTATCCGCGGCGATACTACTATTCACCGGTATCTGCAGTTCCTGAGCTGTTTGTTTGAGCATTTCCACCTTGGTCGCCGCACTCATTTCAAGCGAAACGAAACCATCTTGCGCAGTCGTCTCAGCCGTCCCCTGACTTTCGTTTCTGATGGAAATCTTCCGCTGACCGCTGCCATATTCACCATAAAGATTCTTGATTCTGGCCCGCAGGTAAGAATCGCCGTTCGGGAAATCACTGGAGTGGAAATTCAACCTCCATTCCGTGGCCGATTTGGCTTGAGCGCTCCCGATATATTTATAGGTATTCGAACCGACGGGCACCAGATAGTACTCCACTTTCTGAGCAGCGACGACCGTACCTTTGATCTCGAATGTTCCCCGAACGACCGTACCCTCACCCACGTTCATAAAGGAAAAGCCTGGCGTAACCGCTGTCGCGCCGCTCCCTGTTCCGTCCCCCTGGGTCGTCGTGGAAGAGGCGCTCCCCGTGGTTGGTGTACTCCCGGTGACCGATGTACTCTCGGTCGTCCCCGTACTCGGGGTATCATCGTACACACAGGTCTGCTCCAGCACCGGATGGGTATACTCTGTACAACCAGTGGGAAATTTAGACGACCAGGTACGCGTCCGTTTACCATTTTTTTGACAAGCGCCCCAGTCCGAGTAGACGAAGGAGCACTGGCTGGTAGAGGTCACAGCAGCGGTAGAGGTAGCTGTTGTCTGACTAGAAGTACCGGTGCCAGATGTCGAAGAAGTACCAGTCGTCGTGGGCGTCGAACTATCTGAAAAGGTACACGATTCCTTAAGAGCCGGTGCCGTGGTCGCACTACAACCACTCGGCGAAGCATCGGTCACGGTGCGGGTGCGGGTGTCATTCGATTGGCAACCCCCCCAGCTACTATAACTATACGAACAAGCGTGAATAGTCGTAGCCGTCACAGGAGCAGAATATGTACAAGACTCCAGAGTCTCTGGAGCATCGGTCTGAACACAACCACTCGGTGACGTATTCGTCACAGAACGCGTGCGCGCGCCGTTCGATTGGCAAGCCCCCCAGCTACTATAGTTAAAGGAGCAGGCCGTGGTCGAAGTGCCGTCCGCGGCAGTTGTCGTAGCCGTGTCATCTGCCAAGATATGAGTGGTAACAGCCGTACTGACAGCCAAAAGCGCCAGGGCCAGGGCCGCCACATGATAGCGGAGTGGATGTCCGTCAAAAAACCATTTTCGTACTTGTAGGGTCATATGCCTTTTATTCTATAGTACCATCTTTTCGGAAAAAATCAGCCCTCAATACGTCGAGCGCAGAGCATTGATGATGACTACGACGTCGATCACTTCCTGGAGGATGGCCCCCGGCAAAACCGGAATGAAACCGAGGAAAGCCAGGACCATACCGAGAGAAGAAAGCCCAATACCGAGGGCAATACTCTGTAAAGCCACATGGTAGGAACGCCGACCGATATGGATGGCATCGCGAATACTCCAGGCATCGCGCCCAAGCAGTGCCACATCAGCTGCCTCAATAGAGGCACTGTTCTCGCTGCCAGAAAAGACAATACCGACATCGGCCAGGGCCAGCGCGGGAGCATCATTTAAACCATCCCCGATCATGCCCACGAGTTTTCCTTCCCGCTGATAACGCTGTACCAGTGCCACCTTTTTCTCTGGAGTCGATTCGGCATAGATGGGTAAATGAAACATCCCGAGCAGGCGTTCAGCGTTGACCTTTTTGTCGCCCGTCAGGATACCAAAGAAATAACCACGCTCACGCAGATAATCGAACACCTGTGAGACATCCCCTTTCAGCTCATCATCAAAAAAGAAACGAGCGATCACCACCCCCTCGTGAGTAAGATCGACCGAGAGTCCCTGATCGACAGCGCGCGAACGGACTACACCGAAGCGGCTGCCGGCAATCGTCCCGCTCATCCCCTCACCAATTTTTTCTTCCACATTTTTTGCCAAAGGGATCTCGGCATCGGAAGTCGCTTGCTGTTCCTTGACGAGAGACCGAGCCAAAGGATGAAAGGAATGTCGCTCCAAAGCGGCCGCCAAGTCAAGTGCCTGAGCGCTGTCGAGGCCGCTATCAAGAAGCTCGATCCTCTTGAGATGTGGCTCTCCCAGAGTGAGTGTG
The DNA here is from genome assembly GCA_043785755.1 of Candidatus Moraniibacteriota bacterium. GTDB lineage: Bacteria > Patescibacteriota > Minisyncoccia > Moranbacterales > UBA1568 > UBA1568. The sequence continues at coordinate 5,475 of JAYVWV010000009.1, read as the reverse complement.
CCAGTTTTATCGAAGAAAAAAACCTTTGTTTTGGCCAAAAGTTCGAGGATGTAAGGACTCTTGATAATGATATTTTTGCGCGCTGCCTTGTTGAGACCGCCGATGAAACTCATAGGGGCCGCAATTAAAAGTGGGCAGGGTGTGGCGATAACCAGCACGGCCAGAAAGCGCTCCCAGTCACCGAAAAGAATGTACGCACCAAAAGAAAGGACTATGGCAAACAGCGAAAACCAAAGATTGAAACGCTCGGCCAGACGGGTCAGTGGTGACGGGTGACGTTTCCCCTCTTCCACCAGCTTAAGGATCTTGCGATAACTGGAATGTTCAAAGTCACCGCGCACCTCAAAGTCAAAAGCCTCGCCGACATTAATACTGCCGCTCTTCAAAAGATTCCCTTCTTGGGAGACGAGCGGTTCCATCTCGCCCGTCAGATTTGCCTCATTCAGAAGCGCCCGGTATGAACGTAAGTAGCCATCAAACGCCAACACCTCATTCGGCCGAACGAGAAGCAGATCGCCCGTCTGTACGCTCTGGAGCGATACCTCTGTCTCATGATCCCCGTGTTTTAGAAGAACCATTTTCGGCAAAGCCTCAAAAAGTCCGCGCAGTGTCTTCTCTGCCTGTCTCGTCCCGTATGTTTCGAGCGCGGCGCTCACAGCCACCATCAGTGCGATGACCGAACCGGAAAGCCACTCATGAAGCAAGAGAGCTGTTACAAGCGTAATAAGCGCCAGATAATCAAGATTCGCTTTTTTCTGTCGCAGACGCGCGTACGACTCACTCCCCAACTGTCCCAAGCCGATGAGCATGGCGACAACAAACAACGCTGGCCAAGAAAAAGCGAACGCTCCCACCATCAGTCCAAGTAAAAGAAGCGGGAGACGAAACTCACGACTGAGAACGATGTCAGTGATACCAATCATACACATTCTTTCTAAAGGAGACGTGGCTTCCCTGGCGGCGTCACAGGACGCTCCGGCGAAGAAAGTTTTTTTTCTCCAACCCGCTGCTCATGACGGTAGAGCTCTTCCTCATCAGCCTGCAACCGCTGCTCCAAAACTGATATCGTCTGTTCCTCACGACGCAGCTGACGCAGTAACCAATACATCATGACCCCCAGAATACCAAGCGATACCAGACCGCCGCCAATGAGATAGAGGAGTGGCTCACTCAAGGCCCCAACCCTCGCCCGTAAGTCTGTCCAAGAGTTATCACGCGCCTGCCCCTCACGTTGCCACACCGCACACTTTTCCAGATACGGACTGATATACCGCGCGGGAGAAAAAGCACTGTTGGTTGTTTCTGCTTCCTGAAAAGAAGCTTGGGCCGTCGTACAATGCTTCTCAAGAAAGGCCGCAAAGCCGAGCTTGAAGGCCCGACTATACACACCCTCCTCGGGCAAAATACGGGCACCCAGTGCGAGATCAGTGACGATACCGACCGGCAAAGCGAAGGCAAAATTATCACCGGCCGCGCGTGAAAGTTCGTCGGTCTGAAAAGTGATCAGCCCCAAAACCTCACCGCGCTCATTGAAGAGCGGCCCGCCACTCGAGCCCTGCGATACCTTGGCGTCGGTCTGAAAGATCTTCAGGTTGCCATCCAAAGTCTGCTTGATAGCACTGACGCTCCCGCTCGTGAACGTCGCTTCCGCGGGGTCCTTACTATTGATCTCGGCCGTCGCCGGAAAACCGAAGATATAAATCTGTTTCCCGACTGAAAAGCTGTCACTGCCACCCAGTTGGAGTGCCGGCAAATCATGTTCCTCAATCTTAATGATGGCAACATCCCGTTCATCATCGAGAAAATTCTCGTTGACGACCACCACCTCAGCCGGGAAGCCATTCGTAATAAAATCGGCAATCTTGGTATCCTGCGAGCCGGGGCGCATCACCGAAAGATCATGTTTGAGGTCAAACTCTCCGTGGGCGATGACGTAACGGATAATCTCTTTGGCAAATGCCTTGTTGCTCTCATCCCCCAAAAAGTCCTGCATCTCCTGATCAGAAAGAACCAGGGCATTCTCGTAGATAGCCGACAAGGCACTCTCCGAGGCCAAAGTCGACTTGACCGTCTCCAGCGATACCACATGAGCATTAGTGGCGATATAGCCGTCAGAATGAATGACAAAGCCACTCCCAGAAAAGTACTCATCCACTGTCACGTCCGTAGAGCTGTCAGGAATCACCGCCACCAGATGTTTTCTGATATCAACCTTGATAGCCGGTATCCTCGCCGTCCCGGTCACGTGCTCGGCGATCCGCACCACCGAAGGTTTAACCAGATCAGCCAGCGCTTCCCTGGAGAGTGGCATGCTCTCGGCCGAAACCGAAAACGGCAAACAGAAAAAAAACACTCCTCCTCCAACCAGGAGCGTGTTCCGGAAAAAAGTTCTCACTAAAACTGAAAAAATATAGAGTATACTATGTCGCTTCTTTTCTATTGTAACACGTTTTCTGCCACCACGATGCCAAAAAATTCACACAAGAAGAACTTCCCTCGCAGCTCAAGGAAAGTTTTCGATTATCGTGCTGAAAATATCTACTGCTCGCTCACAATCGCACCCTCAACAGTCACGGGGTTCAAAGGAGTCGAGCCCTCCCCGCCCGGCTTGGTCGGCGCCATGACAATCTTATCGACGACATCGAGACCCTTGGTCACCATGCCGAAGATCGTATAGTTCGCAGGCAGAGGATAATCCTTTTGCATAATGAAGAATTGGCTACCGTTGGTATCGAGACCAGCATTGGCCATGGCCACGATGCCGCGATCATATTTCTTCGTCACCGGTTCATTAGCAAACTTATAGCCCGGACCACCAAGGCCATTACCCCCTGGATCACCCCCCTGGATCATAAAGCCGGGAATGGTACGATGGAAAATTGTCCCATCGTAGAATTTTTCCTTGGCCAGAAAAACGAAGTTATTAACGGTGATGGGGGTCTCCTTGGCATAGAGTTCCATCACTATGTCTCCGACACTCGTCTTGAGCGTCACGCTGTATTTTTTGGTGACGTCGATCGTCATGGCCGGCGGAGTAGTGTACATCTTTTTACTGGTTACTGGTTTATTTGTTGGAGGAGGGGTTGGCGCAGAAGGAGGAGCCAGCGGCTGACCTGCCGGAGCCCCTTTGGAAGCCGGTGCCGTCGTCGGAGTATTGGCCGCGCCATTCCCATTCAGCTGACTAAAGTCCAAACCATCCTGAATCGCTTTTTCCTGACGGACCTCTGGCGTCTCGCAGCCGGTGAGCACAAACGCCCCCAGGAGCACGATCGCCAATGTGTAGATTCTTTTTATAAATATATATATTATGAGGATTTTTCCAGTATAGCGTAAAAACGTCCACGTTTCCACCAATACCCGCAGCACCTTCAAGTGATAGGGCTTGACTTTTCTCTTTTTTTGCGCTATAATGAACTTGTTGAGAAATGAAAAACGGGTGAAGACGTCCACGTCTACAGCCCGTTTTTTCTTTCTCAACCCCTCCTTTAACAAAGCCTGGCCGGAGGCAGGCAAAAACAAACATACATGAGTATGTCAGAAGTACCAATGGAGACCACTGAGTCTCAGAGTTGCCCGCACTGTGCCAAGGCAGCTGATGAAGCGCAGCAGAATGAAGAAGTGTCGATGGCATTTCTCCTCGCTCTGGTGCCGGTGATCACTCTCACCTTCTTCGGACAAGTCGGTCTCTTGTAAAAGAACCACTGCCAAAAAACCCCATTCTCTCCGAGTGGGGTTTTTCTTTTGGTACCATCAGGATCCAGAACATACACAGACACAACAAAAAAACCCGAGCCATGTGCTCGGGCCAAAATGTGAGAATGTTTTTTAATCCGCCACCTTCTTTTGATAGTAGCCGACGTCGGTGATCCACTTGGCTACACTCTCTTTACTGTGGCCATCGCAACTGAAACCACACTTCCACACTACGAGCTCTCTGGCAGTTCGGAATTTGTATTGCTGAATAAATGTATCAAGCCGCCCCCCTACTACACCGATCGCCTCCTCGGGACTCGCGAAACAACCATGGCCCATCGCGATACCACGACTGCCCGCGCCCCGATAACCCCAGTAATTGAAACAGTCCGCACCATTCTCGTCACGCGGGACATGCTTCCCCCAGTTACTCTCTTTTTTGGCGATGCCGACTAAGAAAGCCGCTGTCGTTTTTTCTTCCTTGGCGATGAGCTCACTCATGACGGCGATAGGGTAGCCCGCGACCAAGCGACTAACTCTGTGTTCTAGCGCTAAGACTCGGCCACTCTTCTGTGGCAATACGTCTCCTTGCTTGGCTAAACGAGTGACTGTCATACTCCCACCCACCAGTGCTGTACTGAGGAGAAGAGAAAGAGAAAGGAAAGTGCCATAAAACACCTTCGTTGAGATGGTGGGCGACCATGAAAAAACAACTGGGGCGGCCAACTCTTTTTTTGGTGCTTCAATGTGTTTTTTTTGTTTCATAATGCCTTCATAAAAAGAAAAAACGGCTACCCGTTTGGCACCCGTTTTTTCACTTGTACGTTCATTGTAGCACCTTTTTCAGTTCTTGTAAAGCCCCTCCCCCACCCTAGTCCGTCACCTCAATCTGAAAGGGGTACATGCCCATACTACAAGTACCCTGAAACGTCCCCTTAGCCAACGCCCCCAGAGAAATATCCGTGACACCCGTAGCAGGCAAGGTCTGGCTCACATTGAGGCTCGGAATGCGAACCGATGAAGAACAATCAAACGTCCCAGCGGTATCGATACGAAGGACCGTCGGCAGCCCCGATTTGGCCAGGCTCACTTTCGGGAGATAGCCGCCCTTGGCACGGAGCTCCACGATCTGTTTGCCATCTTCCACGCTGACATTGTCAGCGCTGGTGACGGTGGCCACCGGTTGGGTACTCCTTGTAGGACGGGCCATCGTCATGACGAGATAGCCCCCCAAAAGAAACGAAAGCGCCACGACGAGTCCAAAAAAATATTTCATAGCGGAAACATTCAAAAATTAAAAAGTGGTGGGAACAACCCGATGATGACGAAACTGTTCAGAAGATTGAAAAGGGCGAAGAGGATGACCACCAACCCGGCCGTTTTGAAGAACACTCCCTTCTTGGTACTTTTTTCTACGTTCATCGAACTGAAGCTGACCAAGGCCAGCACCGGAAATGTCCCCAGGGCGAAAGCGAGCATCGTCAGACCGCCTGAGAGAAAGCTTCCGGTCGAGAGGGCGTAGAGCTGCATCGACTGCGTGAAGCCGCATGGCAGGAAGAACGTGGCGATACCGACCAGAAGTGGCGTCAGCGTGTGGCTGAAACGGGAAACACCGAGCGCATGGCGGGAGAAGAATTTTGGCAAAGCCGGCTGCAACCGCTTGGCCCACGGAAAGACATCGAGCAGGTTGATTCCGAGGATGAGCATGACCAGCCCAATCAGAAGACCGAGGACGAATTCTATCGTCGCGTTCAATGTGACATTGGCACCGATAGCGCCAAT
>JAYVWV010000008.1:0-4641 GCA_043785755.1 Candidatus Moraniibacteriota bacterium | reverse complement strand
TTTTATAAACAAAGACTACTCTTTTGCATCGCCTATTTCTGTTGCCGTTTCCACTTTGGAGCGGATGATGGGAGCGAAAAAATTCAGCGTATCAGTGATGGAGTCCTGGCCAAGGACTTTTTTGGTATCGACTTGCCCGGTAGTGAGGTATTCCGGCGGTTTGCCGGAAATGAGATTGAAGAAATGGGAGAGGAAAGTAGTAGCATATTGGCCCTTGCCCAATTCGAAGGAAAGAATGAGACCCTGGTCGCAGGCTTGTACATCGAGGATGGTTGGGCAATCAACGGTCGGAAGGCTTCGTTCGCGGAGCTGGAGGAAAGGAAATGGCTTGAGATTTTCGAAGGGTGGTGGAAAAATACCGTCACGTTTGAGTTGTGCCTCGTAGGACGCCCAGCTTTTTTTATTGTATCCGAGGAAAAGCGGCAGGGTAGCGGGGAGGGGATTTCCAGATACTGCCAATTGCGAGAGACATTCGTTGAAATAACGCGAGGCTAGAGCATAGACCCAGAGGACGACCTGATCTGGAAGTTCTGCCAAAGCCCCAGAGAAATCATCGGGATGTTCTTTCAGATAGCGGACGAGGCGCAGTTCGTGACGGAAGATGATCGGAAAGGGGGCAATGAGTGCTTCGATGGCTGACCAGTTACGCCAGAGCTTTGCGCACTCGGCGCGCAACTCCTTGAAATAAGGGAGTTCGCGTTTGGCTTGGAAGGCGAAAACATCAAAGACGGCCTGCTCGTATTCTCCACGGAGGATGGCAAGTCCCCAGACGTAGTTCCTGAGGCGCGGGGTGCCGAAGCGCTGGAGGTAGAAGAAATTATAGAAGCCATTCTGTCTCACATGAGCGAAATTTCGAGCAAAGGCAACGAAGGTGTCTTTCTGGAAGAGTGTCTGTGGAGTGCGAATGAGCAGGGTGAAACGATTGCCACGCAGTCCGGCTGTCGCGACGGAGCCTTTACTTTCTGAGGCGTCCTTGAGGAAGAAATAGGGTGAGGAAAGCTGCTTCAGTTTTTGTGGTGAGATCTTGCGGAAAGAAAGGCGCTGGGCTGTCAGGGCGTCACGATCCTTGATGCCGGCATAGCCGATAGCGGTCCGGTCACAGCCAAGTTGAGCCACCATATCGTCGATGGCTTCGATGGTAGAAACACCGCATTTGACCAAGGTGACGAAGATGGTCGGGGCGTATTCGAGTTTCGTTTCTGGAGTGAGAAGGTTTTCGCGGGTGACAGTGTAGATCGCTCCCTCGGGACTAATTTCCTCCACGATGAAATCCTCTGGCCAGAGCTTGAGATAGCCTTGGGGAAAGGCGCCTTTTCCTGGGATATGGATACCAAACTCCTGAAGCAGGGTGTCATCCTCGGTATACGAGCGCGCCTCGAAAAGTTCCGGGCGATCTTTGGCTGCGGCTGCGAGAATCTCGTGTTCCTGCTCTTTGTCCGTCTGGCGGTCTTCAGGCATAGACGTAGGATAGTTATGTCCTGATACTATCAGAAATTTTTCTTTTTGACACGATATTTTTCCCTTGAGCAAGGCTTGCCCAGTAGCCTAATTCCCGCTATGATACGAGAGATATAATTTCAATCCTTTATGCGTCAATCACACCTGTTTACCAAGACCAAGAAAGAAGCTCCTAAGGACGAAGTGAGCCGTAACGCTCAGCTCTTGCTGCGGGCTGGCTATATTCACAAGGAAATGGCCGGAGTGTATGCTTATTTGCCGCTCGGCCTGCGGGTGGTGGAAAACATCAAGCGCATCGTCCGTGAGGAAATGAACGCCATCGGCGGTCAGGAGCTCATCATGACCAATCTGCAGCCCAAGGAAGTGTGGGAAACGACCACCCGCTGGAGCGACCAGGTGGTGGACGTCTGGTTTAAAACGAAACTCAAGGACGGTACCGAGCTCGGCCTTGCTTGGTCGCATGAGGAGCCGATTATGGACATGATGCGTCACTACGTGGAGAGCTACAAGGATCTGCCGACCAGTGTCTATCAATTCCAAACCAAACTACGTAACGAGCTGCGGGCCAAAAGCGGCATCATGCGCGGGCGCGAGTTCGTGATGAAGGATATGTATTCGCTCCATGCCAGTGCAGAAGACTTGGATGTGTACTACAACAAAGTGATTGATGCCTACAAGCGTGTCTATGAACGGCTGGGCTTAGGGAACGATACCTATGTGACCTTTGCCAGTGGTGGCGCTTTCACCAAGTTCAGTCATGAGTTCCAAACCGTGTGTGAGGCAGGGGAAGACATCTTATACATTCATCGTGGAAAGAATATCGCGGTCAATGAGGAGGTATTAGATGAAGCGACCAAGGAGCTGGGTATCAACAAAGAGGAGATGGAGAAAGTGAAGAGTGCCGAGGTGGGAAACATCTTCAATTTCGGGACGGATAAGGCAGAACAGATGGGTATGACGTTCAAGGGAAGCGACGGCAAGGCGTGCCCGGTATATTTGGCGTCCTACGGCATCGGTATCACGCGCGTCATGGGAGTCATTGCTGAGAAGTTTTCGGATGACAAGGGACTGGTGTGGCCGGAAGCGGTGGCGCCTTTCCGGGTGCATCTCTTGTCGCTCGGGGCCGATGAGAAAGCGGCAGAAATTTATGAATCTTTGACCAAAGCTGGTATCGAAGTGCTGTATGATGATCGTGACATTTCAGCTGGGAACAAGTTTGCCGAAAGTGATTTGCTGGGGATGCCATATCGAGTCGTCATCGGCAAGCGTTCACTCGAATCAGGTAAGGCTGAAGTGAAGAAGCGGACAGTAGAAACCACCACCGAAGTGGCCTTTGATGAGTTGGTAAAATATTTTCAGGAATATTTGGATTGACACTTTTTAGTATTTGAGGGAGTATGGGAGTAGCGGAATAATCAAATCTATGGCAAAAATTGATCTCAAAAATGTGATTTGGAAAGAGGGCAAATACTATGTTGCCCAGTGTTTGAATGTGGACGTTTCTAGTTTTGGTAAGACAAAAAAAGAGGCACTTTCAGCATTGGACGAGGCGCTGGAGCTTTATTTCGAGGATGTCAAAATTTCTAAAGTTACAAAGATAGAAAATCCGGAATTGGTAAGACTGTCCATCAGTCATGTCTAAATTATTGTCATCCGCCGCAATTATCAAAGTCCTTCAGAAAAAGGGCTTTCTTTATGTTTCGCAGAAGGGTAGTCATGTGAAATTTCGAAAAATAGGAAATCCGACTCTGACGGTTATTGTGCCTGCGGGAAGAAAAGAAATTCCATACGGAACATTTCGGTCAATAGTGAGACAGGCCGCTCTGCCAGAAAGTGATTTTACAAAGAAAAAGACCCCGTGAGGATGGAACCGTAGAGGGTTGTCTTTTCCGTTCGTAATTCTGTAGACAGTGTATATTTGAATCGGGAAAAAATCAATTGGTATTGGAAAATTGAGGCATTAGAATTTGATTGAAAATTGTGAATTGAACATTATTTTTTTATGGCCATAAAAAAGGAGAAGGAGCGTATTATCATCTCGCTCGGCGGATCGCTTCTTGTTCCGGAGGGGATTGATGCTGAGTTCGTTGGTAAGTTCAAGAAGTTTATCGTCGCTCACGTCAAGAAAGGCTACCGCTTCATCCTGGTAACCGGCGGTGGTAAGACGGCGCGGCGCTATATCGAGGCGGCTGGCCAGGTGACCAAGATCACCGACGATGACAGTGACTGGCTCGGCATCCACGCTACCCGTATGAACGCTCATTTGGTGCGTACTATTTTCCGCGAGTATGCTCACCCGAGGATCAATACCAACCCGCACGACCTAGAGGATTTCTATGCGGCACCAGAACCGATCCTGGTAGCGGCTGGCTGGCGTCCGGGCTTTTCGACTGACTTTGATGCAGTGGTAATCGGTAAATATTTGGACGTCAAGAAGATTATCAACCTTTCCAATATCGAGCGGGTCTATGATAAGGATCCACATCTTCATGCCGATGCCAAGCCATTCGACCACATGACGTGGAAGCAGTTCCGCAAGCTGGTGGGGAACAAGTGGAATCCAGGGATGAATGTGCCCTTCGATCCGATTGCTTCCGAGATGGCCGAAAAGGAGGGAATGGAAGTAGTGGTCATGAACGGTGGCGACCTGAAGAATGTCACCAGTTATGTAGCGGGCAAGAAATTCATCGGGACGCTCATCAAGGACTGATGAGTTTCCTGGATCCCGGGTCTTTGCCCAGGATGACGCAGAAGATTTAAGAAGTTGAATGGGCGTTATTATTGAGGAGGCTTGACTTGTATATTTCCGGCTGATGGGCTGTGACGAAGGAGCTTGCTACTCCAAGCTTGGTGAGTTCTTGGCCGAGTCGTTCCTGGTCATAGCCGAGGAGGACGCTATCGGGCTGGTATTTTTTGAGGGCGCTCCAGGTGCCGATTTCTGTATCACCTGAGACAACTTCGAAGTGGGAATTAAAGGCACAGATGCTGGCTATGCGTTCTGGGAGTGCGTGGTGTGGCTCCCGCTGCTTTAAGGTTTGGACGATAGTCGGGTGGGCTACGACGACGACCAGTTTCTCGCACTGTTTTGCAGCTTGTGTCAAAAAATGACGATGGCCCTGGTGGAGACCATCGAAAACCCCGAATACCATGCCGATGGCGTATTTTTCCTTCATAATTGGTTCT
>JAYVWV010000007.1:0-8188 GCA_043785755.1 Candidatus Moraniibacteriota bacterium | reverse complement strand
AGAATAACACTGAATCAAGCAATACTGAGATGAGCGCTCTGTTGAAAAAGATGATTGCCAAGAAGATAATTATTGCACCACCATTTTCAACCATGAGCTGGGCGCAATTCTTGGAGACGAAATGGAAAATCCCTTTTACAGAGGTGGATACGATGATGCAGAATTGGGCGCTTGTGCAGTCGGACGCTTTTTCCGAGAAAGACTGGCAAGAGGTACAGTTCAAGAAATTGAAAAAGATTCTTTGCCAGGCTGGGAAAAATGTACCATATTGGAGAGCTCTTTTTAAAAAAATTGGGTTTTTCCCCGAGAAAATTCGCCATATTGAGGAGATCAGAAAAATCCCGATAATCACTCGCGCCGAGTTAAAAATGATCCAGTCGGAAGATCTATTGGCGAAGAATATACCCGCGTCACGCTTGGTCCTGGCCGCCACCTCCGGTTCGACCGGGGAGCCATTTCAATTTTTTCAAGATCGGAGGGATTTGTTTCGGAGATGTATCAACACCACGCAAGAGCTGCGCACCATCGGTGTCCGAAGCACAGACGCCATTTTCCGTATCGGATTGCAAACCCATAAAGATTTGGATGGTTTGGGGCCACGGATTGAGCCTCATGAATTAGAGAGTGAGCAGAAACGGTATGACGTAGTCTATCCCTTGATCCGCTCCTTGCTTCCTCGGTTACTTATTTCTACTCCATCGTATCTCGAACGTTTTTTGTTCCATTGCGAAAAAGATGGATTTCGACCGAAAATAGATAGGATATGCTATATGGGAGAGGAGATGCGCCCAGAGACCAAGAATAGTCTGGAGCGATATTTTAGGGCCAAGGTGTCTTTGACGTATGGTACGAGGGAATGTTCGCTCATCGGAATTCAGTGCGAGCGACAGTCTCTGCATATTGCTCCCTGGATGAACTTTGTCGAGATTGTTGATGGGCAGATAGTGGTCACGACTTTTGAGAATGAGGCGACGGTGTTTATCCGCTATGCGATTGGAGACGGAGGAAGATTACTTGAGACGCCCTGCTCCTGCGGGCGGAGTTCGCGAACAATCGCATTCAGTGGGCGGACAGCTTATGGTACAGCCGACCTTTCGGATGGTTCTGTATACCAGATGTCTTATGTTATCCAATACCTGGCAGGCGACGGCCCAGTGGGCATCAAGAAATTTCAATTTGAACAAACGACACACCAGCGGCTCAATATGCGATATGTACCTATGGACGAGAATGATTGCGAGCGCATTGAAAGCGACCTCCAGAAGTATTTCTTCTCGATCTTCCAAGATAAATTAGAAGTAGTTTTCCAACGGGTGGAATCTATTCTGCCGAATGAGTCAGGGAAGACGTCTCTTTTTATAAAGAAGATACCAAAACAGCACGAAGGGGAGTGAATAGCTTTTCAGGTGAGGGAAAGTAATGTTAATCGGCTTGTCGCGGCGATAAAGACGTTTTGTTGAACGCCTTGACAGGAACGGTTTTTCGGTGTATAAAGGAGATGCGCTTGGTGCGATATTATTGTACGAAGCGGGTTGTTTAGCAATTCCTTTGTCCCCGTGCATCCAAGGAGATGAACATGAGCATGAAATTGATCGTGATTGCGGCTGCGGCGTTGGCGACATTCTCGGTTGGTGTCTATGCCGCCGAGGTCGACGGTGTCTTGGCTGAGAAGATTGACAGGTTCACGCCGACCGACGTTTCGATCACCCCCCCCCCAGTGCCGATGTGCCCAAAGGCTGTGCGGCGTTCTCAGGCCAATGGGGTCCGGGCCTCCTGCCTTACGTCGGGGCGGCTGTCAAGATGGTGTTCGAGAGCATCGCTGCCGACTGTTCAGCAGTGGTGTTGGTTGTCGCGGCCGAGAGGAAATCCTATGGCAACCATCCTGGCGCTCGGGCGGAGCGGCATACCGTTCAAATCGTGGGCAACTCCGTCGAGCTCAAGGACGTGACCCCAGGGTCGGTGTGGACGCTGACTTTGGTTGCTCCAGGCCAGCGGCTTGATGTGCAAGCGAGGAACACCTCGACCTGGCGTTCGCTCTACTTCGCTCTGGCGTCGGCACCGATGACACGCTGACCGCCAACTTCCGGAGTGACAGTCTTCGAAGACCCTCAGACCAGAACAAGAACTGGCTGAGGGATTTTTTATTACCAAACAATCCGTCAATCGACGGAGAGCGAAACGAAAGGAATCTTTTTTCGATATGGTGTTGACAGTTTTCCCGTTGCTCGAACGGGTTTTTTTGTGTATAATTGGGACATCTATTCGTGCACTGCACGACCAGTCGTCGTTATAATTCATAGAAGGATGCATATGCAATCTGAAAAGCCTTCGTTTTCCCGTTTCGGGGGAAACAGTAGTGTCGCGCCGGGAGTTCGTATAGCCACTGGGGGAGAGACGGTCAGTCGTAGTGCTGGTGTAGGGCGGAGTGCTGAGGAGCGGAATATAAGTTCCGCCCGCCTTTTTGAGACCGTGATTACGTTCGCGTTGGTAGCTCTCTTCTTTGGGTTGCCGCTCTTTTTCACTGGACTGACTTTTCAGGGGATTGCCTTTGAGAAGCAGATTTATTTTTACTTTTGGCTTTTGATTGGTTTGGTGGCGTGGGTGTCGCAGGGAGTGACCACTGGCGAGATGCGCATCAGGCGGACCCCGCTTGATATCCCGATGGTTCTCTTCTGGCTCTTTTATGTGGTCGGGGCCTTTTTCTCTGTTGATCGCTGGCACAGCTTCTGGGGATTCTTTGGTGACCCATCACGCGGTGTCATCTCTGTGACGGCACTCATTCTCTCGTACTACTTCATCTTGAGTCATTTCACGATGAAGCGCTTCCGTCTGATATTCAGCGGGTTTCTCATCTCGGGCTTCATTGTCGTTCTGTGGAGTTTCCTGGCGTTGATGGGGATTCATTTTCTCCCGAGCGCTTTCGAGAAGTATGCTCCGATCAGTTTGATTGGGACGGTGTCGACCCTCGCCACCTTCATTGGTTTTCTGGTGCCGCTTTTCCTAACAGCTATCTTTGTTCTCTGGAAGGAAGAGACGACCGTCAAGAGTCGCAAGCGTACGGTGATCACCACCTTCCTCTTTGTTGGTCTGGCGCTTTCGTTATTCTTGCTCTTGGCTCTCTACGCTTTTGTGCCTTGGATTGTCGTCTTGGGTGGCCTCTCGTTCTTCATGGTGTACATCTTAGCCCAGATCGTCCGTCCGTCGGCTCAGTGGACATGGGTACCGATGCTCGTCTTTGCTATGGTGCTTGCGTTTTTGATGATTGGGAGTAACTCTCTGGTGCGGGCCACCTTGCCAGTAGAAGTCGCCCCTAATGTCACTCTCTCCTGGCAGATCGCCAAGGAGACGCTCAAGGAACATTTCGCCATCGGAGTGGGTCCGGCCAATTACGGTTACGCCTTCTCGATGTATCGGCCCCTGGAGTACAATCAGAACTCTCTCTACACACTCCGCTTCTATCAGGGATCAGGTTTGTTCTTTGAGTCATTGGCCGTTATCGGTATCGTGGGGACAGTGCTCCTTTTAGTGGTTGCTTTCTCCTTCCTCTCGGTCGGTCTCTATCTCCTGACGCACGAGAAGCAGCAGAATAAGCTCTACTCGCTTGGTTTCTGGACGGTCATTGTCATGTTCCTCCTCGCGAGCTTTCTGGCACCAGTCAACGGACCGCTGCTCATTCTTTCGGTCCTGCTCTCTTCACTTGGCTTTGCCGTCCTCCTCTCGGAGAGCGGTTCGGAAGAGAAATACTTCGGGCTTTCCTTCAAAGCAGCCCCGAAATTCGCCTTGGCCCTGGCCTTCATCTTTATGGTGGTGTCGGCTGGTGTCGCTTTCCTCTTCGTCTTTATTGGCAAGGTCTTCATCGCTGATATGTCGGCCGGCAGTGCCGTGCGCTTAGCAGCGACGGAGCCGAGTCGTGATGCCGTCGCGCTCTTGGTCAGTGCGGTGCAGCGCTATCCACAGGAAGGGCGCTATTTCACCCGCTTAGGGCAGGAGTACATGTCGCTCGCCAATGTCGAGGCCAATAAGAGTGAAAAAGAGCGTGATGTCAATACGGTGGCCACCTATGTCCGTCAGGCCGTGGTGTCCGGCGAACAGGGGAAGCGTTTGATGCCAAACGATGTCATGGCGGCTGAGTCACTCGCGCTCATTTATGAGAATAGTTCGGTCTATGCCAGTGATGCTCTTCCGAAAGCCGAGGAGATCTATAACCGGGCGCACGAATTGGAACCACACAATCCTTTGTTCTTCCTCAAAGTCGGCCAGGTGAAGCGGGCCGAGGGTGATGCCAAGCCGGAAGGGGCGGAGCGGACGACTCTCTATGGTGAGGCCCGTGATTCTTTTAAGCAGGCCATTGATGAGAAGGGTGACCTCGCAGTGGCGCACTACAATTTGGCTGTTATCTTGGCACGTCTCAAGGAGACGGACAAGGCGATCGATAGCGCTACGCAGGCCGTTAATTTCGACCAGAAGAATTTGAACTACCGCTACAACTTGGCACTCCTCTATCAGTTGCGCGGGAAGGATGGCGATGAGAAGAAGGCTGAGGATATCTTCCATGAAATTTTGACGACCAACGATAAGCTGATCGACGTACGTCTGAGCCTCGGTCTCCTCTATGAGAAGCAGGGGAAGAAGCAGGCGGCGATGGACGAATACCAGAAGATTCTTGGCGTCTTGCCTGCTGATGCTGAAGGCAATGTGAAGCAGACACGGGATCAGGTACAGAAGCTGATTGACAACGTACAGAGTGGTGTCGGTAACCTGAAGAATCAGGCTGCTGCTCAGGCTGCTCAGGTAGCCGCTCCACCGACGACGGAGCCAGCCGCACCGGTGGCACCCGCTGGTCCCAATGTCTCACCGCTGGCACCCGCCGGCCAGTAGCGAATATTTCGCCCAGTTGAGAGAAAAACGACCTTCTTGTGGGGGTTGTTTTTCTTGTAGCAGGGCTTGACCCCGTGAGAGAACGCTGCGCCTCCGGCGCAACTTCAGTCGCTAGCAGCGACTTTTCTCTCACGGGGTTGACAAGTTTCTCTCCATTGCGTAAGATAAACAGTACGAATCAAACAAGTACTCCTCTGTGCTTTTTTTGTTTCTCTGAGAGGATTTCCTGGAGTTTTCAGAGAGCACGTATTTTTTGCCGAAATGGATTTCCCTCTCGACTCTTTTCGAGTGCGAGGGTGACACACATTTCCGCAAAAGCGCCTTAACAACTTCTGTCTTTTTCGAGACGATGATCTACGCAACGGCTTGCGGAAAGCGTACCATTGTTTCGAAAATAGTCTAGAAAATGTATGTAAAGGTCAACCGCGAAATTTCGTCAAAGATTTTTCGTGGAGCAATCGAACAAAACAGTGCGTCGAATGCGCAAACATTCTTCACTGTTAACCGATTGTCCGTGAGCTCCTCACGACACCCTGAAGTTTCCGGTTCGCAAAAATCGGAAGAACAGAGGGTGACAGTCCTATCGTAGTATGCCGCAAGGCGTCCTCTGATAGGCGGGGCGTTTGCGGACAAGCGAAAAAAGAAGGTTACATAACGCATGGTGTGGATGCCTTGACTGAAGCAAGCGATGAAGGACGTAGGAGGCTGCGATAAGCCTCGGGGAGCTGTCTACCAAGCTATGATCCGGGGATTTCCGAATGGGGCAACCCTCCCGCCTGAAGGCGGGAAACTGTATCTGAATTCATAGGGTACAGTAGCAAACCCTGGGAATTGAAACATCTTAGTACCAGGAGGAAAAGAAATCAATGAGATTCCGTAAGTAGTGGCGAGCGAACGCGGAACAGCCTAAACCACCGAGCTTGCTCGTGTGGGGTTGCAGGGCTTGTGGACTCGATTGATCGGGGTCACGGTGCAGTGTTAGCAGAACGTTCTGGAAAGAACGACCGTAGGGGGTAATAGTCCCGTATGCGAAAACACCAGCATCCTGATGCACAAGTACCTAAGTAGGGCGGGGCCGGAGAAACCCCGTTTGAATCTGGGAGCACTAACTTCCAAGGCTAAACATTGCTTCAGATCGATAGTGAACTAGTACCGTGAGGGAAAGGTGAAAAGCATCCCGATAAGGGAGGTGAAATAGAACTGAAACTCCATGCTAACGAAGAGTCGGAGCCTGTCGCAAGACGGGTGACGGCGTGCTTTTTGCAGCACGATCCAACGAGTTAGTTCTACGCAGCATGTCTAAGGGATGACGAATTCCGGAGACGTAGTGAAAGCGAGCCTGAATAGGGCGATTAAGTTGCGTGGACTAGACCCGAAGCCAGACGAGCTACATATGAGCAGGGTGAAGCGTCGGTAAAACGACGTGGAGGCCCGCACCCACTTGCTGTGCAATTCAAGGGGATGACTTGTGTGTAGGGGAGAAATTCCAATCGAGTTTGGCAATAGCTGGTTCTCTCTGAAATAGCTTGAGGGCTAGCGTCTTGTAAATTGTATCCGAGGGGTAGAGCTACTGGATGAGAATTCGCCGTAAGGTAGGATTTTCAACCAAACTCCGAATACTCGTGATATCTACCAAGGCAGTCAGTACTCCGGGGCTAAGCTCGGAGCACAAAAGGGAAAAAGCCCAGATCGTCAGCTAAGGTCCCAAAATCTGTATTAAGTGGGAAAGGAAGTGAAGACTCTCAGACACTGAGGAGGTTGGCTTAGAAGCAGCCATCCTTTAAAGAGTGCGTAATAGCTCACTCATCTAGAGTCTTTGCGCCGACAATGTAACGGGGCTAAATACAGTACCGAAGCTACGGGATTCATAGCAATATGAATCGGTAAGAGAGCGTTCCGTATGCGCAGAAGCAGAAGGGTGACCGACTGTGGAGCGTACGGAAGTGAGAATGTTGGAATGAGTAACCGCAATGAGGGTGAGAGCCCCTCACATCGAAAGTCCGAGGTTTCCTGGGCCATGGTGATCATCCCAGGGTTAGTCGGTCCTAAGGCCAGGCTGAAAAGCGTAGTCGATGGACATCAGGTTAATATTCCTGAACTATTTGTATATTCGAAGGAGAGACGCATCTCTGTACTTCTTGCCCCTTATTGGATTGGGGTTTGGTCTCTGAGGAAGTCATACAGGCAAATCCGTATGGCATTATTCCGATGGAGATTGACGACGTCTCACTACGGTGAGATTAAGGAGAGGGAGCGGGGTGCCAGGAAAATCTTCTAAGGTTCGTATGCAAGTATCCGTACCGCAAACCGACACAGGTGGACTGGGCGAGTAGCCTAAGATGAACGGGAGAGTATTCGTTAAGGAACTCGGCAAAAAAGCTAGACGTAAGTTCGCAATATGTCTTCCCGGGCGCAAGTCCGGGCGCAGCGAAAGTTTTCCAAGCGACTGTTTATCAAAAACACAGCTCTCTGCAAACCCGCAAGGGGAAGTATAGGGGGTGACGCCTGACCAGTGCTGGAACGTTAACGGGAGCGGTTCACGCCAATCCCCGAAGCGCCAGTGAACGTCGGCGATAACTATAATCGTCCTAAGGTAGCGAAATTCCTTGTCAGGTAAGTTCTGACCCGCATGAAAGGCGTAACGACTTGGAAACTGTCTCAACGAACATCCCGGTGAAATTGCAATGACGGTAAAGATGCCGTCGACCTACAGCAAGACGAAAAGACCCCATGGAGCTTTACTATAGCTTGGTATTGACTCTAAGTTTTTGTTGCCGAGCATAGGTGGGAGACTATGAAGCATCCCTTCAGGGGGGTGTGGAGTCAACACTGGAATACCACCCTGCAAAAATTTAGATTCTAACCCGCGGCCATTATCTGGTCGGGGGACAGTGCCTGGTGGGTAGTTTGACTGGGGCGGTCGCCTCCTAAAAAGCAACGGAGGCGTTTACAAAGGTTGACTAGGTCCGGATGGAAATCGGGCCGATAGCGCAAAAGCATAAGTCAGCTTTACTGAAAGACCGATCAGTCGATCAGTTACGAAAGTAGAATTTAGTGAACCGACCATCACTCGTAGGAGTGTGGAAGATCATCAGATAAAAGTTACCCTGGGGATAACAGGCTGATCTTGCCCAAGAGTCCATATCGACGGCAAGGTTTGGCACCTCGATGTCGGCTCGTCTCATCCTGGGGCTGGAGTAGGTCCCAAGGGTTGGGCTGTTCGCCCATTAAAGAGGCACGCGAGCTGGGTTCAGAACGTCGTGAGACAGTTCGGTCCCTATCTTCTGTGCGCGCAGGAAACTTGAGAAGG
>JAYVWV010000006.1:0-11171 GCA_043785755.1 Candidatus Moraniibacteriota bacterium | reverse complement strand
GGCCACATCGAGAAAGGAGAGACGGAAGAAATGACGCTGCGCCGTGAGACGGAAGAAGAAACGGGGATCACGGATCTCACTGTATTTCCACAGCGAGTCAGTATTCGCTATTTTTACATCGCGCGTGGTACGGAGCGCGAGCGGCGCTTGGCCAAGGCTCAGGGTATCTGGATCTTCAAGGAAGTGGCTTTTTATCCTGCTGAAACCAAGACGGAAGAAGTAGTCATTTCTTACGAACATCAGGGTTTCGCTTGGGAAAACTTTGCGGCCGCCAAGAAAAAAGTCACCTTCGGCAACGCCAAGCGTGTCCTGCGTGAGACGGAAGACTATCTACTGAGGAGTTCATAGCGTGTAGAAGTACTTAGAGGTCGAACCTCTGAGTAGAACTTTAGGAAGTGTAAAAGCCGCGCGGTCGAGTCGATGACTCTGTTGCGCGGCTTTCATGTTGACGGTCGTAGCCGTCAGTCTTATCTCGCTCCTGCGAAGCGGGAAGGCCGTCGATACAACTGTTTCCAGTCGTTCATTTCCGTCTCGGTTACCCCCATTTCCGAGATGGCCTCGGTCAGGGCAGTATGAGGTGCGCTACCCTTTTTAGAAACGAGGTGTTCTGCGATGACTGCATATGCACCGTATTGTCCTGTACGAAGTTGATATATTGCATCAACCACGCGCGCCTTAAATGGATTTGAACCCATGTTCTGCTCCTTGGCCGAAGCCGGTTGTGTGGGGGTTTGTTCGGGAACCTGCCGGATCTTAGCCTGTGAGAGACTTTGATTCCAACAGTATATTATACACCTAAATAAGCGAAAAGTCAAGATTGGTGAGCGAGATAGACGAAGAACAATAAGACTTGATTTTTCCTGGAAAATGGGGTATTCTAACCATCTTATGCTCACACTCAAAAATATTCGCAAATACTACGGTATTTACCGCGTCCTCGACAAGGTCTCTTTTTCGTTGGGCGAAGGACAGAAAGTGGCTCTGGTCGGACAAAACGGAGTCGGGAAATCGACCCTGCTCAAGATCGCGGCTGGCCTGGAATCAGCGGATAAGGGCGATCGCTTTGTTCCAAATCGGGCCTTGGTCGGCTATCTGCCCCAGGAAACCGATATTCTGCCCAAAGAAACACTTATCGGTTACCTCCGTCGCATGGCTGGACTGGCAGAGCTCGAAAAAGAAATGAAGCGCCTGGAAAAGCATCTCGATGAGGAGGCAGTTCTCTCTGAATATGAGCTGGTGACGGCTGATTATGAACGGCTCGGTGGCTATGACTTCGAACGGCGGGCCATGCGAGTGCTCGAGGGTTTGTTCCTCTCCCATATTGGTCTCGAGCGACCGCTGGCCGAACTGTCCGGTGGTGAGAAACGGAAAGCCGCCTTGGCGGGCGTCCTTTTGCGTGGGGTGGACGTTCTTCTCCTCGATGAGCCAACCAACAATCTCGATCTGCCGGCTTTGCTCTGGCTCGAGAACTTTCTCAAGCGTTCCAAGGCGACGTGTCTCATCGCTTCCCATGATCGGCGCTTCCTTGATCGCGTGGTGACCAAAGTAGTAGAGATCGACTGGTTCAAACGCGAGGCCATCATGTATACGGGCGGTTGGAGCGAATTCGCTGAGATGAAGGCTCATGCTTTTCGCCGACACAAGGAAAAATATCGGATGCAGGAAGAAGAGCGACAGCGGCTCTTTGAATCGATTGATCAGAAGAAGGAATGGGTGATTCGCGTCAAGGAAAAAGTGGCGCCCGATAACGATAAGTTCACTTCGAATTTCAAAAAGGAGCGGGCGGCGCGTAAGTTCGATGCTTCGGCCACGGCACTGCAGGGACGCGAGAAACGCCTCCATGATGTTGACCGACCATTGGAGCGACCACCACTTGATATCATCCTCAATCCGGAGAAAAAGAAAGAGAGTTCCATTTCACTAAAGAAGCTCGTTTTCGGGTATCCGGTCCCGGAGAAGAAGCCGTCTCAGGGCGGGCCTATCCTGACTCCTTTCAGAGGCGGGCCGGTCAGTCTCAAGATTCCTCTGGGAGCGCGCATCGCCTTCTTGGGCAATAACGGAGCGGGTAAGTCATCGCTCCTTCAGACGATTACTGGTGTCCTCCCGCCCATTTCTGGCGAGGTGGCGTGTGGCAAGAACGTCTCCTTTGGCTATCTCATGCAGGAACATGAGAATATCAAACAAGCAGAGACAGTGCGCGCATTGTTTCACAAGCGCTTGCCTGACTTCGACACCTACACGACGGTGCTGCGTCTTTCTGAATTCCAATTCCCACCGGATACCATAGATGAAAAGATAGCGTCACTCAGCCCTGGCGAGCGCGTGCGTTTGGTCTTGGCCCTCCTTTCGATGCTGCAGGCTAATGTCCTCGTCCTCGATGAACCGACCAACCATCTTGATCTGGAGGCGATCGAAGCCCTGGAAGAATCACTGGCTATCTATCCGGGCACCATTCTTCTTGTGACCCATGATCGTTTGTTTCTTGAACGGGTCCAATTGACGGGCAGCTTTCTCCTGGCAGAGGGACAACTCACCAAAGTGAAGAGTTATGCTGACTATGAACAGGCTGCCTTGCCTCAGGTGAAACGGGTCTTGAAGCGTCTCGAGGAACGTCACGGCCGCTAGGGCTCGCGAAAAGGCTTGGATTTGCCCGAAGTATCGGTTTCCGGTATACTCGAAAAATGAAACAACAGGTCAAAATTCGTTACCAGTTCGCGCTGGTGCTTTTGCTCGCACTCGTCTGTGGTGTTATTTCTTATCCGCAGCTGGTCAAGCCATTGCCGAAACTCTTCGCTTTTTTTGACGCGCTCAAGGTCAACAAGGGCCTCGATCTCCAGGGTGGGATTCATCTCGAATATAAGGCCGACGTCTCACAGATTGAAAGTGCCAAGGTAAACGATGCTCTGATAGCAGCTGAAGCGGTCATTGAACGACGCGTCAATGCTTTTGGTGTCGGTGAACCATTGGTCCAACTGTCACGGGCAGGGAGTGAACACCGCATCATCGTGGAGTTACCTGGTGTGAAGGATATTGAACAGGCCAAGAAAATGATCAAAGAGACACCGTTCCTCGAATTCCGTGAATCTTCCGATGGTCAGGTCGCTCCAGCTGATCAGGCTCAAATCGATGCCATGAATACTAATAATAAGCGGCAGGCGACCGATGTACTGGCACAAGTCATTGGTGGCGGGGATTTCGGCGCACTCGCGACGGCCAATAGTCAAGATCCTGGCTCTAAGGACAATGGTGGTGATCTCGGTTTCGTGAAGAGCGGTACATTTGTGCCGGAGTTTGATACGGTATTGTTCGACTCGTCTTTTCAGTCTGGAACGGTCTATCCGAAACTGGTCGAGAGTCAGTACGGGTGGCATATCATCAAGAAGATCGAGGAACGGGGTACGGGCGACAGTCGCGAGATTCATGCTGCGCACAGCCTCTTGCGGAAATATGCGGCCAGTGATTTCCCGAAACTGGCTTGGAAAGCGACGGGACTGTCGGGCAAGAACCTGAAGAACGCCTATGTCGATTACCGCAGTCAGGGTGTCGGTTCGCCGCAGATCGCACTTCAATTCGATAGTGAGGGGACACGGTTATTCGCTGATATCACCAAGCGCAACATTGGTAAGCCGGTGGCGATTTTCCTCGACGACGAGATTATCAGTCAGCCGACGGTCCAGAGTGAAATCCCCAATGGCCAGGCAGTCATCACGGGCAATTTCACCATGCAGGAAGCCAACGACCTGGTAAAGCGTCTCAATGAAGGAGCATTGCCGGTGCCGATCATCTTGGTTGGTCAGCAGAGTGTCGATGCTTCCTTGGGTGCCGATGCCTTACAGAAGAGTTTGCTCGCCGGATTGGTCGGCCTCGGTGCGGTCGCCATCTTTATGATTTTTTACTATCGTCTCCTGGGTGTTGTGGCGGTGCTGGCCCTTCTTCTCTATTCAGCGATGCTCCTCACGATTTTCAAACTGTCGGTTTACACGCCGTTTGCTATCACGGTCACTCTTTCTGGTATCGCTGGTTTCATCCTTTCGATTGGTATCGCGGTCGATGCTAACGTCCTCATTTTCGAACGGACCCGCGAAGAATTGTCCTACGGGAAGGGCGTCATTCGTTCTATCAAGGAAGGCTTTCGCCGCGCCTGGCCGAGTATCCGCGATGGTCATGTTTCGACCCTCATTACCACGGTCATTCTGATTGGTCTCGGGACCGGCTTCGTTAAAGGCTTCGCAGTCATTCTGGCCTTGGGCGTCCTCCTCTCGCTCTTCACAGCCGTGGTTCTGGTGCGTATCACCACGACGTTTTTGGCCGGAGATTGGATGGAGCGCCACCCGAAGCTACTCGTCTCTCCCAAGAAGCCATTAGAATAGAAAGAATAGCACTATTATGTTTGGCACATTTCTTTGTTACAATTTCCGGTACTCGACGCGGTACCAAAAAGTACCGCTTACTCCGTTCCTCACTTGCGCCTCGAACTGCACTCAAACCTAATAGTTCTCCACTCATAGAATATGATCAAGATCATCCAGAAAAGAAAATACGCCTACGCCGTCTCCGGTTTCTTGACTGTGGCCAGTATCGTGCTTCTCGTCTCATGGGGGCTCAAGCTCGGTATCGACTTCAAAGGTGGGACACTGATGGAAGTGCAGTTTTCTCAGGAGCCGGTACCAGCAGTTCAGGCTGTCGAAGGGGCGCTCGGTGAGCTCACGCTCAAGAGTCTGACTATCCAACCGACTGATAATCGCGGCATGCTTTTGCGTTATCTCGCCTCTGATGAAGCGGCCAATGACCAGGTGCTGGCCAAGCTTCAAGGTTTTGATCCAGAGGTCAAACAGCTCCGGACCGACTTTATCGGTGGTTCCGTTTCGGACCAGATCAAGAAGAATGCTGTGACCGGTATCATCCTCTCTATCATTGGTATCGCTCTCTACATCGCTTGGGCTTTCCGGCGGGTGTCGGGCATCGTTACCTCCTGGGAGTACGGGTTGGGAGCGGTCATTGCCTTGGCCCATGATATTGTCATCGTTATTGGCATCTTTGTTATCCTGGGTCACTATCGTGATATCGAGGTTGGTATTCCCTTTATCGCCGCCCTTCTCACTATTCTCGGCTATTCGGTCAACGATACCATCGTGGTCTATGACCGGGTGCGTGAGAACCTGCTCCGTCTCAGCCGCAAGGAAGACTTTGAGACAGTCGTCAATCGTTCACTCAACGAAACACTCGGCCGCTCCATCAACACATCGCTCACTGTCATTATCACGCTTATCGCCATCGTTCTCTTCGGGAGCGACAGTATCCGTTATTTTGGCGTCGCTCTCTTGGCTGGTGTGGTTTTCGGCACCTATTCTTCCATTTATATCGCTTCGGCTCTCCTCGTGACGCGCTATAAGATGAAGACGGGGAAGTAGAATGCCAAAGTCCCAAAATCCCAATGTCAAATGAAATCTGAATGATAAAAATTTTAATATGAAGACATTGGAAATGAGTTTGGCATTGGTAATTTGAGCTTTGATATTTATAGTATGTGGAATCCATTCTCCGCGAAAGACGGGAAGGCAGACGAAGAGAAAAAGACCCCGAGTATACCTGGTATGCCCGATCCCAAGGATATGAACATGCTCCAGCGTTTTGCTATGCGTCGTCTGGAAAAGATGAGCCCAGCCGAACGTGAGAAGGTGATGAAGAAGGCCATGACGCCGAAAAATATTGAGAAGCACAAAGACGAGATCAGGGCGTCGCTCGAAGCCATGCGCAAGGCGGGCCAGATCTCCGATGATCAGTACCGCCTGACCAAAGCGCGCTTCGGACTCAAATGATTCATTCTTACATTGGGTCATCCCGCACTTGATGCGGGATCCAGAAATTAAGAAATATTATGGAAAATAAAGAACAGCTGATTGATGAGATTCTTTCCCGTGGTGTGGCGGAAGTGATTGATCGTGAACATTTGAAGAAGCGTTTGCTCGAGGGCGGGCCGCTCCGTATCAAACTCGGCATCGACCCGACCAGTGCTAATATCCATCTCGGCCGGGCCGTGGTGCTTTTGAAAATGCGCGATCTGCAGCAGTTGGGGCACAAGATTGTCTTGATTGTCGGTGATTTCACGGGAGTCATCGGTGATACGTCGGATAAGGAGAGCGAACGACCGATGCTCTCGCCCGATGCTATCGAGGTAAATATGAAGACCTACACCGAACAGATGGGGAAGTTGATCGATCTTAAGCAGGCCGAAGTGCATTACAATTCCACCTGGCTGGGTAAACTCGGCTATGAGGATATCGGCCGCCAAGCCGATACGTTTTCCGTGGCGGAATTCATCTCGCGTGAGAATATCGCCAAGCGGCTCGAGGCTGGCAAGCGCGTGTCACTTCGGGAAATTCTCTACCCCTTGATGCAGGGCTTCGACAGTATCGCCGTCAATGCTGATGTGGAGCTTGGTGGCATCGACCAGCGTTTCAATCTTCTGGCCGGACGACGTCTCCAGGAAGCGCATGGTCAGATGGCCCAGGACATTTTGATGGCCAACCTCATTCTGGGTACTGATGGTCGCAAGATGAGCTCGAGCTGGGGCAACACCATCAATCTCCTCGATACGCCCAATGATATGTTCGGCAAGGTGATGAGCGTTCCGGACGAACTCATTACGGAGTATTTCGTGCACTGTACTCGTGTGCCGATGGCAGATATCGCTCAGATGGCTGAGGATATGGTGACCGGTGGCAACCCACGCGATGCCAAAGTGCGCTTGGCCAAGGAAATCGTCCACCTCTACCATGGTCATGCCGAAGCCGAAAAAGCGGAGACATACTTTGTGGAGACATTCTCGAAAGGGAACATCCCTACAGATATTCCAGAATTTTCTCCTCAGTATGAGCCGGCCCTCGAAGGGTATGAAAATGTCGAATCTTTCATCGCTCGTATCGGTCTGGCAACAAGTAAGTCTGATGCCCGTAGAAAGATTGAGCAGGGCGGAGTGGCCCTCGGAGAAGAAAAGATGGTCACTGGTTCTCGCATGTTTACGAAAGAAGATGATGGCAAAGTGATGAAGATCGGGAAGAAAGATTTCGTGAAATTAACATTCTCTCGCTAAAACGTTTGACGCGGAGGAAAAGTGTTCTTATAACGGGTATTCACCCGATTTTACTGGCACTCGCTCGGAAGCGAAAGTAAACTTTCACTTCACTCACTTCATTTGGTAATAAACCCACAGCGGAGATGAAAGTTTGATAAGAATACTTTTTTCTTAAAAGAAAGAGATTTTTCGCCAAAAGACTGAAAATCCGATAGAATGGAGCTATGTTGAAAGAACACATCGAGAAAATCAAAAAAGCGGGGGAAGCGGAACTCTGCGCGCTCACAACTATGGATGAGTTTGAGGCGTGGGAAGTGCGTTTTTTGGGTCGCAAAAGCGAGCTCAACACTATCCTGAAAGGAATGAAGGATTTGTCTCCGGAGGAGAAGAAGACCGTCGGACCTTTGGCTAATAGTACCAGGCAGAAGCTTATGGCTTCGTTTGATCAAGCCAAGAAGGATTTCGTAGAAAAAAATACCGATTGGCAGTCACTGGCCATCGACATCACGGCGCCGGGCCTACTTGAGCGGGCCGGACATCTCAATCCTTTGACCCAGGTGGAGCATGATATCGAAGACATCTTTTCTTCGATGGGTTTTGCTATTGCTGATGGGCCAGAGGTAGAGAGCGAGCATTATAATTTCGATGCCCTCAATTTTCCCAAGGATCATCCGTCGCGCGATATGCAAGACACTTTTTGGGTTAAGCCTGAAAAGAAACTGAAAGAGCGTTACCTTCCACGGACTCATACTTCTGGTGTCCAGGTGCGCTATATGGAAACGCATAAGCCGCCGTTCCGAGTCATTGTCCCGGGGAGAGTCTTCCGTAACGAAGCGACTGATGCCACCCACGAGCACACTTTTTATCAGTTCGAATGTCTCATGGTGGATGTCGAGGGCCAAGTGACGGTGGCAACTTTCAAACACGTCGCCGAGGAATTCTTCGGGAAGTTTTTTGGGAAGAAGGTGAGTATCCGTTTGCGACCGAGCTTCTTTCCCTTTACGGAACCATCTTTTGAATTTGATATCAGCTGTATTTTCTGTGAGGGCAAAGGTTGTGCCACGTGCAAACAGGGCGGCTGGATCGAACTTGGTGGGGCCGGCATGGTCAATCAGCACGTCCTTGCAGCGGCCGGCTACAAGCGCGGGGTGTACCAGGGTTTTGCCTGGGGCTTCGGCATGGGGCGCATGGCTATGATGAAATACGGCATCAACGATAATCGACTTTTTCTCTCTGGTGATTTGCGTTTTATTCGGCAATTCTAGCGTATGAAATATAGCTACCGTATCCTCAAAGAACTTTCTGGCACCAAGAAAAGCGCCGCCCAGGTGGCTAAGCTTTTGATGGAACACGCCTTCGAAGTGGAGGGGATTGAGAAATTCACCCATGGTATTGAAGATGTCATTATCGGGCGGGTGGCCGCCCTCGCACAGCACCCCAATGCCGATAAATTGCAGGTGGCTCAGGTGGAGGTCGGCAAGAATGATGTCCGGACGATTGTCTGTGGTGCCCCCAATATCGCCCTCGGCCAGAAAGTGGTCGTGGCGTTGCCAGGTACCAAACTTCCTGCCCGAAATGCTACGCATAACGTTGCAGGCGGGCCCGGTGGCATAGAAATCAAAGAAGCAACTTTGCGAGGAGTGGTCTCCCAGGGCATGATCTGTGGGGCTGACGAACTGGGGCTGGCCCAGGAACACAAGAGTATCTTGATTCTAGAGGAAGATGCGCCTGTTGGTGCTTCCTTTGTGAAGTTTGTCGGTTTGGATGACAGTATTATAGAAGTGAAGATCTTGCCGGATCGCGGTTCCGATGCCCTGGCTTATCAGGGACTGGCCCGGGAGATTGCAGCTCTCGATGGTTATGCCCCTTATTTTGGTGAGAAAATCTTGAAACCAATCCGCCTGCCGTCATATAATCGGGCGGCCAAGGTGGTGATTGCGGATAAGACAGGTTGTTTACGGTATGGCGCGCTGATGCTTCAGAATGTCACTATTGGCGAGTCACCGCTCTGGCTTAAAGTGCGCCTCATCGTTTCGGGATTGCGACCGATCAACAATATCGTCGACGCGACGAATTATCTGATGCTCCTGACTGGCCAGCCGATGCATGCCTTTGATGCGGATAAGATAGTGGGGGCCGTGACGGTGCGGCGGGCCAAGAAGAATGAAAAGCTGGTTATTCTCTCAGGTGAGACCAAGAAGCTTTCCTCGGAGGACTTGGTCATTGCTGATAGTAAGCATGCCTTGGCATTGGCCGGTGTGATGGGCGGGAAGTCTTCGGCAGTGACAGCGGCCACGAAAAATATTTTCCTGGAAGTGGCGAATTTCGATGGCTCCTCTATCCGGCGTACCAAGAATCGTCACAACTTACCGACCGATGCCAGTTACCGCTATGAACGGAATCTCGATCCCAATCTCGTGGGTAGTGCTCTCCGTGAGGCAGCGGTCCTGTTGCCGGATTTGTGCGGTGGCAGAATCATGGGTTTGCGCGATGTTTATCCCAAGAAAGTCATGCCCTGGAAGATAGCATTGTCACTCGGTCGGGTAGAAAATGTCCTCGGGGTGAAACTGCCGCTTTTTCAAGTGGTTCAACATCTGGCCCTCCTTGGCCTTCAGGTGAAGAAGGTGGCCAGCCAGGACGCGATTGTTGTGACTGTTCCGACCAGGCGGCCTGATTTGCGTGATGAATGGGACCTCATTGAGGAAATCGGTCGCATGCATGGTTATGACCGGATCGCTCCTGCCGCACCACTCGTACCACTCACCGCTAGCCCAAAAAATCCGGAAAAAATGTTTGAGCGTTCCACTAAGGAATATCTGGCGGCTGCTGGTTTTGACGAACTCATGACCTATTCTTTCTACGGAGAAAAAGAAATCAGCGTC
Source organism: Candidatus Moraniibacteriota bacterium (assembly GCA_043785755.1). Classification (GTDB taxonomy): domain Bacteria; phylum Patescibacteriota; class Minisyncoccia; order Moranbacterales; family UBA1568; genus UBA1568. The sequence continues at coordinate 1,214 of JAYVWV010000006.1, read as the reverse complement.
GGGCGTCTGCCGATGGCTGCTCATCTTGAACTAGAAAATCCCCTCAGTCCGGATCAGAAGTATCTGCGGCTGAGCCTCATGCCGCTTCATCTCCGTAAGGCTAGAGAAAACATGAGACATCATGAGAGTTTCGATTGTTTTGAGTGGGGGAGAATCTATTATCGTGACCCGAAGACCAAAGAGCCAACTGAGGGGACAACGTTGTCACTTCTCTCGGTCATTCCGAAGAAAAGCGATCAAGGGCTCGCCACGTCGCTCGTGAGCGACAGTGGTAAAATATTTTTCTCGCTCAAAGGGAAAGTTTCAGCGCTGTTTGAAGCATTGCACATTGACCAAGAGCAGGTGGCGCTCGAACCAACTGGACAGTACCAAGAAATTCCTGGGGTAGCGATGCTCCACCCGACCCGCAGTGCTTGCTATGTGGCTCACGGTAAGGTGATCGGCCTCATTGGTGAGGGCCATCCGGAAGTGCTCAAGCAATTCGGTCTCGAGCCACGGGTAGCGTTGGCTTCGTTCTCGGTCGCTCTTCTTTCGCTGCTCCAAAAAAAGGAAACCGCGTTTATGCCCCTTCAGAAATTTCCCTATGCGCTACGTGATATCTCTCTGACCTTCGGAAAAAAGACGACCGTGAGCGAGGCCGAACACTTACTGTGTGAAGCGGGGGCACCACTCCTGAAGCGCTGTGAGCTGTTCGATATCTATGAGAAGGATGATGAAAAGAGTTTTGCTTTCCATCTTTCTTTCGGAGCACCTGACCGGACGCTTTCGAGCGCGGAGATGGACGCCGCCTTCGATCGGATCGTCGCTCTCGCTGCAGCCCATGGTGGTCGTCTGCGTTTGTAGCACGCTTTTCTATGTCTCTCAGAAAAATATTACCCTACGTTTTTTTAGTGGTCCTGTTTTGGGGTATCGTTTTGGTGTGGCGCCAGGTGCCGCTGCCGTGTGCGCAGCCACTGGCGTATTCTCTGGGAACGGTCGATTCGCATTTTGGTTTGAGTGAGACTGAATTTCTGCGTGACGTGACGGTCGCTGAAACATTTTGGGAGAATGCTCTTGGGAAGCAGTTGTTCCAGGCTGTTCCGGGAGCGGCTTTCAAGATCAATCTCATTTACGATGAGCGGCAGCAGCGGACGACTGAGGGGCAACAATTACAGACTGCCTTGGAAACGGTACAAAATAAGCAGGAGAATCTCAATCAAAAACAGGGAGAAACA
>JAYVWV010000005.1:0-9621 GCA_043785755.1 Candidatus Moraniibacteriota bacterium | reverse complement strand
GTTTCCCAGACAACCGGAAAGCTAAAAAAACGCAAGAAAAAATAGAGAGGTTTAAGAACAGGAAGTTTCATATTTATTGACAGAAGGAGTGCTTACTTCTACTGTAACATAATATGTGTGAAATTCTCAATGCGCCCTCCCATGACCATGTTCTCGTTCAAAAAATCCCTAGCGAGACTCTTTCTCGAGCTCTGCTTCGCCCTAACACTCTTCATAAGCGGTACCGTACTCGGCTGCACCGCCATCTATTTCTTCAGCCTCCCGAGCATCGCACACATCCGCGACTACCCCTTTAAGCTACCCACCATCCTCTACGATCGAAGTGGCGAGCACGAACTCTACCGTCTCTATAACGAGGAAAATCGTGTTATCATCGGACACGATGCTATCCCGGAATCCATCCGCCTGGCCACCATCGCCTCCGAAGATGCCCAATTCTATTCGCACAAAGGGGTCGACCCTCTCTCTGTCCTGCGCGCCGTCGTCGCCAATGCGGAAAATGGCCGCATCACCCAGGGTGGTTCGACCGTCACCCAGCAGCTGGCGCGCGCTCTCTTCTTAAACAATGAGCAAACCTTGAACAGAAAGATTCGCGAAGCCCTCCTCGCTATCAAAATCGATCGAACATTACCGAAGGATGAAATCCTCGACCTCTATTTAAACACCATCCCCTACGGTGCCAACACCTACGGCGTCGAGGCAGCGGCTCAGATGTTTTTTCACAAACATGCCCGTGAACTTTCTCTTGATGAAAGTGCTCTCCTGGTGGCCCTCCCCAATGCCCCGAGCTATTTCTCACCCTACAAAGATCACTTGAGCGAACTGAAGGACCGTCAGAAAAATATCCTGGTACGTATGTACACCCTCGGCCTCATCACGCGCGCAGACTGTGCGCGCGCACTGCGTGTCGACACCTTGGTCAATGTCACGCCCCGGGAAAATTCCATCATCGCGCCCCATTTCGTCTTTGCGGTGCTCAATGAACTGAAACAGCAATATTCTGAAGAGGCACTGCGCACCAAAGGGCTTCACGTCATCACCACTCTCGACCTCGGACTACAGGCAGCAGCCGAACGAGTAGTCCGAGAAGGCGCGGCCCGCAATATCGCGCGTGGTGCCAGTAACGCAGCCTTGGTTGCTCTCGATGCCCAGAATGGCAACATCCTCGCCATGGTCGGCTCCAAAGATTACTTTGATGAAAAAATCGACGGCCAAGTCAACGTCACGCTCGAGAAACGCCAGCCTGGTTCAGCCTTCAAACCCTTCGCTTACGCCACGGCTTTTTCCAAAGGCTTCCAACCAGAAACACCCATCTACGACACGCCGATCGACTTCGGTCCTGATGGCTCCGGCCACGACTACATCCCCCGCAACTACGACGGGAAGTTCCATGGTCGTCTCACCATGCGTCAGGCACTCGCTATGTCGCTCAATGTCCCGGCGGTCCAAACGTTGGCCCTGGCCGGTATCGATGACACCATCAAACTCGCCACTGCTATGGGCATCACCACCCTCACCGATCCCAAGCGTTATGGCCTGTCATTGGTCTTAGGTGGCGCTGAAGTCCGCCCCATCGACATGGCCAATGCCTTCTCTGTTTTTGGCCAAGAAGGTCTCAATCACAAGACATCCGGCATCGAGATAATTCTCAACCGTAAAGGTGAGGAAGTTTCTTTTCATGAACCATCCGATGCCAAGCAGGTGCTCGACCCAGAAGTCGCACGCAAGATCAATTCTATCCTGTCTGACAATGTCGCCCGCACCCCGATCTTTGGAGCGAGGAGTCCCCTCGCCTTTCCGCCCGGAGTGACAGTCGCTGCTAAAACTGGCACCACGCAGAACTTCCGCGATGCCTGGACCGTTGGCTACACGCCTAAAATTGCGGCGGCCGTGTGGGCTGGGAACAACGACAACCACCCGATGAATGAGGGAGCGGACGGTGTCTTCGTCGCTGCCCCTATCTGGCGCGCGTTCATGGATGTGGCTCTCAAACAATTTCCCGAAACGGGCTTCACGGCCTATGCCAAAGAAGCTGACAAGAACTCAGCCACAACTCTGTTACCACAGAATCGCGCCGTCTACATCGACAAAAAAACCGGCCGAGAGATTCCTGAAGCAAGAGCCCAGAAAATGAAAGCCCAACGCTACGACAAATATGTCGTGGGCAACAGCACTCTCACAGCCGATACTGGTGATGCCACCACGACCTTAAGTGACGTACAGCGTCTCTATCAGAAAAATCCCTAAAAGGAATACTAATCCCGCCGCAAAGCCTCCATGGGTGTGAGGGAAGCGGCGCGGTAGGCAGGGGCCAAACCGAAGATGACTCCGACCGCGGTCGAAAAAGCAACTCCAAAGAGAAATGTCCGCACGGAAAAATGAAGCGGCAAGGCAAAGCCAAGGGACGCAAAGACGAGACTGAGGGCAAACGTGAGGAGCATCCCCAAGAGGATACCAAGCAGTCCGCCGACTAGGGTAATAATGAGTGCTTCGAAAAGGAACTGGCGGAGGATACTGCCCGAGGTGGCACCCACTGCCTTGCGTAGCCCGATTTCCGACGTGCGTTCGGAGACCGAGACATACATGACGTTCATGATGCCCACCCCGCCGACCACGAGCGAGATCGAGGTCAATGCGAGGAGCAAAATCGAGAGAGAACCGAGGACATCCCCCAGTGTCTTCTGCGCTTCCTTGGTTGAGGTCACGGCGAAATCATCCTTCGTCACATCGGTGATGTCGTGCCGCTTGCGTAAGAGGGCAACGATGTCAGCCACGGTCTCCACTTCCTGAGCTGGATTGGCCATCTTGACCGAGATCATCTGCACATGGTCGACACCGAGAATCTTTTTCTGGAGCGTCTGCACTGGCACATAGGTGAAGGCATCGAGATTGAAGAAAGCCGCTGCTCCACGTGCCTGAAGAACCCCAATCACGCGGTACTTCTCCCCCTTGAGTGTGATGGCCTGGCCGACAGCATCACTCGCTCCGAAAAACGTCTCTTTGGTCTCGCTCCCCAACACCACGACCCGAGCTAAACTGTTGTCCTCTTCTTCTGAAAAAAAGCGCCCACTGGCCAATTTCGCATTCTCATCGACCTGATCTATATCAGCCCCTGCCCCAAAGAGAAAGATGCGCTTGCCGACGGAGCCATAAGTAGCCCGCTCCTGACCGATGGTCCCGGCATAGGCGCCGGCTATGTTGGGGAGCTTTTTGATGGCCTGGCTGTCTTTGACGGTCAGTGTCGTAATCTGTGTCCCTTGAGAACGGCCAGTGACATTTTCACTGGACAGCTTGCCCGTATTCGGGATTTTCACTTCCACCTGAATGAGATTGGTCCCGAAACTTTCCACCTGAGCCAAGACGAAACTCTTGACGCCATCTCCGAGCGACGTCACCACTACCACAGCAAAGACCCCGATGACCACACCGAGCAGCGCCAGAGCAGTCCGGGCCCGGTGCGTCTGGATGGTTTTGATGGCGAAAAAAAATGGGACGAGTGTTCTTTTCAGCATGATGTTGTCATTGTTGTTCTACTCATAACGTAGGGCTTCCATCGGACTGACTTTGGCTGCTTTGAAAGCCGGGTAGAGACCAAAAGTAACGCCGATAACAAGCGAAACCGTGAAACCGATAACGAGAGAGGCAGGTGGGATTAAAAATTCCCAGGTGTACCCAAAACGTGGAATGATGAGCGCTGCCAGATAGGCCATCAGGATCCCGAAAACGATACCAATAATTCCGCCGACCAGCGTGATGACCGATGATTCGATGAGGAACTGGGTGATGATGTGCATGGGCCGCGCTCCCACAGCTTTGCGCAGACCGATTTCACGGATGCGTTGCGAAATGGAGATGAGCATAGAATTCATGATCCCCACCCCACCCACCAAAAGCGAGAGAGAGGCGATGGCGATCAGAAAATATTTCAGCACGTCCGTGATACTCGTGAGAATTCCCAGGGCCGCCTTGGTGCTCCGAACAGAAAAGTCAGATTCTTCATTATCTTCCAGGTGATGCTGCTTGCGCAGGAGCAGGTTCATATCAGCCATAGTGCGCTCGATATTATCTGGGCTATCCACCTTGCCGCGCGCAAAGTTCAAATAGTTGATACCGAGGAGAATCTTCTGGGCCGTCCCCAAAGGGACGAAAAGAAGCGTGTCCGGATTGGAAAAAGCGGCGGAACCCCGTTCCTCCAGAACACCAACCACCCGAAAGGGATTTTTCTTGATATTCACAATTTCCCCGACAGCCTGACCATTTGAAAAAAGGTCCTTGGCTCGACTGGCCCCCAAGACCACCACGCGTGCCAGATTATTCTCTTCCTCCGGCAGGAAAAAGCGTCCCTGCGCGACCTTGATATTCTCGACCTCGATCATGTCTGGTGATACTCCCTGAAAACTCGCCTCGAATGAATCATTGCCCGAATCGACAGTGGCTGATCCGCTGACATAACCAGAAACAGCTTTTAGATGAGGGACATTTCGTCGTTCGCGGAGCGCTTTCAAATCTTCATTTTTGAGAGTGGTGGTCACGACACCAAAGGCCGATGCTGGTGGCCCTTTCTCCTCGGAAGCCCCGGGAAGCACGGCCACCAAATTTGATCCGACATTTTCAATCTGTGACAACACTAATTTCTGGGCACTGGCTCCAATAGCCATGACCATAATGACGGCCGCCACACCGATAACCACGCCAAGTACCGTCAACGCAAAACGCAGCTTAGACGAAGAGAGGGAGCGAAAGGTAATCTTGATCGGATCTGAAATCTTCATACTTCGCTAGAAAGCCCAATAATCAAAACACGTTTTCCAAAACACACAGAGTCAATCACTCTTTGTTTTTTCCGTTCAGCTTCCGTGTTTTTTCAAAAACTACTTGAGAATCGTTTCGCCACGAGCAAAACGCCGATTGGCCACTGGCTGATCACTCACGATTTCGCCATCCACCATAGAGAGGATGCGCTTGGCGTGCTCAGCCGTCGTCGTTTCATGAGTCACAAGAATGATGGTGTGACCGTTGTCATTCAACTGCTGCAAAATGGCCATGACCTGCAAACCTGATTTAGAATCAAGATTGCCGGTCGGCTCATCAGCAAAGATGATTTCCGGGTCATTGACGAGAGCCCGCGCCACTGCCACGCGCTGTTTTTCCCCGCCAGAGAGCTGATTGGAAAGGTAATTGGCCCGGTGGAGCATACCGACCGCTTCGAGCGCCTGGTGGACCCGGACGCTATTCTTCTCCACCGGATTATCATCGTAGAGCAGCGGCAATTCGACGTTTTCCGCAACAGAAGTTTTGGGCAGGAGGTTAAACGCCTGAAAGACAAAACCAATTTTCTTATTGCGCAGACGCGCCAGTTCATTGTCCGAAAATTTGGAAACGTCTTTGCCATCGAGGAGATAGCTACCACCGGTCGGCCGATCAAGGAGGCCCAAGAGTTGCATGAGAGTCGACTTGCCCGATCCAGACGGCCCCATGATTGCCAAGAACTCGCCCTTCTCAATATCGAAGGTCGCTTGCGCCAACGCGCGCGTTTTGACGCCTTCGTTGTCGTACACTTTTTCTAATTGACGGGCGGAAATGAGAGACATGGCTGTGAAAAACACAATACTCGAAACACCCTACTTCTGTGTCGCACCGATTGTTACCTCGTCGCCTTCCTTCAGACCCGCTTTGACTTCGATAGTACCATCGTCTCCCTCGAGACCCGTCGTCACCTCCACTTTATCGAAACTGGTCGGACCACGTTTGACTTCCGCGAAGGTCTTCGTCCCTTCCTTGGTAAGGGCACGAAATGGCACGTAAAGAACACCTGCGCGCTTAGCCGTCTCGATATCGATATTACCAGTCATCCCCTCCTTCAATCGGTCATCGCTACTCAGGAGGCGAAATTTCACCTTGTATGACACCACACCCTGAACGACGTTCGAGGCTGGATCGATCGACAACACCTCACCTTCGAAAATATCATTGACGGAAAAAGCATCATAGGTAATCTTGGCCTTCATGCCGAGACTGATTTTGGCGATGTCTGATTCCGGCACCCGCGCTTCCAGAACATAGGCGCCTGGCTTGATGACCCGAGCAATGACGTGCCCGAGACTCACGACTTCTCCAACACGGGCATCGAACTTGGAAATCTGGCCAGCCAGCGGCGCCGTCAAGACACTTTCCTGCATCTGAGCCTCGATGGTACGCACTTTTTGACGTGCTTGCTCGGAGAGGAGTTTCTTCGCCTGGATATCTTCCGGCTTGTACGCGCCGCTCCGATTCCGTCGTGCCAACATCTCGATCTGCTCTGCCACCCCCACTGCCAGTCTGGCATCTTTTAATTGTGAAAAAATAACCATTCGGTCGAGCGAGGCGATTTTCTGACCCTGCTCCACACGGTCGCCCGCCTGCACCATAACAGCATCAACGGTACCTGCTCCCAAAAAAGACAGGTCGGCGTATTCCTCTGGCACCAGTTCGCCCGTCACGCTCACCGTTTCGGTCACATCACCACGACGCACCGTCTCCGTCTGAACAACCGCCGGCCCCTGACGGCTCCGGAAGTAGAAGTAACCACCGATGGCAAGGACGATAACGAGGACGATGATGACGTTTCTCTTGCGGAACATAGTGGTTAGAGTAATGATTTTTGCTTCGCGTGCTCATCCATAGCCTTGTTGGCCTCGGCATCGGCTCGCGTATTGTATTCACGCCGCACGTGGACAAATTTCACTTCAGAAAAATCGAGCATGAGGTTCCACACCTGAAAGAACAGTGGCTGCAGTTTTTCGTTTTCAATCTTGTAAACATGATTGAGCTGGCGACAGGCTAGTTCCGAGTCCATGCGACACTCAATCGTCGCCTTTTTAGCCTTTTCCTTACCCAGCAGAGACTTAATCTTTTTCAATCCCGCCACGATAGCGGCATATTCGGCTTCATTATTGGTCTTGGTACCCAAAAATTCCCCAAATGACTTCTCGAGCGTCTCGATATAGACACCCAAAGCCGCCGGGCCGGGGTTACCCCGTGACCCTCCATCACTGTACATAACTATTTTCTCCATACGAAGATTTTTTCAAGACGCTCCTGGATAAAGCAAGCTTTTTTGACAAGAATCTTTCAAAGTAGCCTTGAAGACTGAGCGCCTGCCCGTATCGCTACGCGAAAGCGTTGCGGGCGGGGGCATGCCTGCCTACGGCAGGTAAAGGTTTTTTTGGAAGAAAAAGAGCGAGGGCTTCAAAGCAGTATATTCCTCACGCCGGGACGAATATATGGTATTTTGGAAGGTTGCTGGTCGAAAAAAGCCAACCAAAATATGATTTTTTTCATACACTTACAGTATACCAGAAAAGCTCTATTTTCGCTTGATATCAACCAGCTTGAGCTGGAGAGAAGTCGAACCGTTCCAGGTATTCTCAGCGAGAGTGAAGGCAATATCGAGGACGTCGTTTTCTTTCAAATCAGGGAAACTCGTCCCTAAAGAAAAACCAATCGCATCGAAGCACTTCACTGCGCCCTCTGGCACGAGCGAGAGCTTCCAGTGCTTACTCCCATTGCCCACCAGGCGCGCCTCGCGGACCACCATATTTAGGAGAACGAACACTGGCTCTGGATTCCCTTCGCCAAAAGGCGCAAAAGCCGAGAGGTCACGATAGAACTGCGGAGTGAGATGTTCTGGCCTGAGAGCGACATCGACCCACTGCTCCGGCTCGGTCACGACATGAACCAGTTTTTTTTCTACCAAAGCGTTGAACTTTTCATAAAATTCGTCCATGCGTTCATTCCTGATGGTCATCCCAGCCGCCTGGGCATGCCCGCCATATTTCTCCAACATCTCGCCACATTCCTCGATCGTCTCGATAATATTGAGTTCGGGAATGCTGCGAAATGACCCCGTGCTCGTTACTGCGCCTCGGGTCATGACACAGGTCGGCTTATTAAACTCCCGGGCGATGCGCCCCGCGATGAGCCCCACCACGCCGTAAGGAAAGTGTTCGTCGGCCGCGAAAATGAATTTCTTGTTGGCATATTTTTCGAGGGCGATCTTGCGCACCCGTTCCGTCACTTCGGTACTCACTTTTTGACGGCGTACATTACAATCCTCAAGCTCGAGCGCCAAGATCCGTGCCTCAGCCTGATCACGTTCCATGAGGAGTTGGTGAGCCAGCATAGCATGGGCCATGCGTGAAGCGGCATTGATACGCGGAGCAATCTGGAAACCGATGGCATGAGCATCGGGCACATTGTGTTCATCGATCTTGATTTTGCCCACCGCAAACATCTCCTGAAAACCAACGCGCCGGGTCTTGGACAGCACAAGGAGACCATACTTCACGATACAGCGGTTCTCACCGACGAGCGGCATGACATCGGCCACCGTCCCGATAGCCACCACATCCAAGAGCCACTTTAGCTGCTCCGCCTCATTAGGCAGAAAGCGCTGATACAGGGCCTGCGCCACCTTGAAGCTCGTCCCAGCGCCACACAGTTCACGGAATGGATAGGTCTCCTCAGCGATCTTGGGATTAACGATGGCGAAGGCCTCAGGCAAGATCTCTGGCACATGGTGGTGATCAACCACGATAGTAGCGATACCACGCTTCTTCGCTTCACTGATGGCCTCATGATTGGTCATGCCACAATCCAGGGTCAACACCAGTTTGATGCCTTTGCTTTCAAAGAAATCCACCGCTAAAAGATTGAACCCGTGTCCCTCATTTACTTTTTCTGGCAGATAGACCTCGACCGACATCCCAATAGCCTGGAGCGCCTCGCGCATGATGACCGATGAGGTCACCCCATCAGCATCAAAATCGCCGAAAACACCGACCGTTTCCAAATTGGCCCGAGCTTCGCCGATGCGCCCCACGATCTTCTCCATTTCCCGAAAGAGGAAAGGGTCATGAATGTCGCGATCGAAATTGGGCGAAAGAAAATGCTCGCGCGCTTCCTTGGTGACATAGCCGCGTGCGTTCAAAAGAGCCTCCGTCACCGGATGCAGCTCTCCCTTTCCAGTACTTTCTGGGAGCTTTTCAATTTTATATTTCCATTGTGGCATAGTATTTTGTAAATCCTGAACAAGTTTCCAAAAATATCTTCCTCCTCTCCATACGAGCATCCTCTCTTCCCAAGCAACTCTCTTGAGCCACCAAAACCCCTCCCTCGTTCCAAGGCAGGAAACTTCCGAAGCAAGCAACCTTCCAAAGTACCGTTCCGTAGCCCCAGCGTGGCGACCGGACTGCTTTGAAGCCATCGCTCTTTTTCTTCCGCCCACTGGCGGAGGAAAAAACCATGCCCGCTCCGTCTTCAAGGCTACTTTGAAAGATTCTTGCTTCGAAGTTTCTGGTGCTGCCACTCGCCACAGTTTCTTGGAAGTACTTTTCATTTTCTTTCTCCGAGTGCCGTCGGCCAGCCTCGCCGAGTCTAGGCGGGTAACATCTTTGATGAACGTACCGGTAACAGTCGGACGTGACGGATGGTCTCGACAGGACAGTCCCCTGTTCGGTGCAGCGAGTCAAAAATGTTCGACGGTCACAAAAGGGGAAGAAAAGGGAAAGTACTTCCGAGAAACCCTCATCTAAAGTTCTGTTCATCTATGCCTCAGTGGCTGTCAGAGAGAGTTGATTGAAA
>JAYVWV010000004.1:0-11538 GCA_043785755.1 Candidatus Moraniibacteriota bacterium | reverse complement strand
CACTCGGATGGAGCGTTTCCGTTCCCTTCACCCCGACGGACGCACTTTTATGAACACAAATGCCTCCAGTCCGGAGAAGCAGCCTGCTGATGCCCTTCCGCCGTTACCGAAACAAGAAGTGCCGACGGAAACGACACACCAATAACCCACCCCCAGAACCTGGGAGCGAGCACGCCCGCCAACGATACGCGCAATCGTTTCTGGCGGGCTTTTCTTTTTCAGAAAACTTCTCTATCGACTACGTCCTAACGGTGAGCTTCAAACCAAATACTAGTGGCGGCAATGCCGGCCAAAAAGGCGACCAGCGATAACCCCTTCCAGGCCGCGATGCGCATTTTTTGGATGAGCAAAAAACGCTCGTTCAGTATCTGGTAGGTGGAACGACCACGATTATCAATGATGCGATCCATTCTCTCAGGCTCCGGCACGTCGATTTCTTCCTGATCTCCACTCATAGTTTTATATTTTATCAAATGCAGTCACCACATCGATAAGTGAAACGATACCGATGAGTGTCCCCTGGTAATCGGTCACCGGAAACGTCTTGTGATGATCCACCCGCACCGAGGCCAACATGTCCCGCACGTCGGTCACCTCTGGCAACGTCATACAGTTCTCGGTCATGACATCTTTAGCGGTCGCATTCATAAACGCGCGTATCTGTGGGATGCTCTCCCAGGCACCACTCGAATGTTCGGCCCACTGTTTGGCCATCTCCATATAGGTCGGCAGATGGAGAGCCATGGAATTTTTCAGGAAAAAATCGGTTTCCGTGACGATACCCAAGACTTTCTGTTGTTCATCCACCACTGGCACAGCGTGGATCTTGCACGTAACTAAAAGTTTGGCCACATCGAGAATCGGCGTATCACCTGATACCGTTACCACCTCGCGCTTCATGATATCTTTGACCTGCATAGAGCTCGAATATTACACATTCAATGAAGCAATCAGTCCAAGTTTTTCGGACACCTGGGCCATCTTGGCCTGAGCCAGCGGCTTTAATTTTTCAGCCCCAGCCCGGAGGATGGCCAGCACTTCCTCATCAGAAATGGCCGTCAAACGCTCCTGGAACGGTGTGAGAAAGCTTACCACCTCTTCGGCCAGGTCGGCCTTGAAATCCCCATAACCCTTACCAACATATTTTTTCTGGAGAGCCTCCACTGATTCACCGGAAAGGAGCGTATAGATATTGATCAAGTTTTTCAGGGCCGGTTTCTCATCGGAGTAGACGATCGCGCTCCCACTATCGGTCACGGCTTTCTTAATTTTCTTCCGCACTGTCTCAGCGTCATCAGTGAGCGCAATATAATTGTACTCGGAAGCAGCTGACTTTGACATTTTCTTGCTCGGGTTGTCGAGCCCCATGATGAGCGCTCCCTCTTTCGACAATTTTCCTTCAGGTATCGCAAACGTCTCACCGAAACGCTTATTGAAGCGCTCGGCCAGAGTACGGGTCAATTCGATATGCTGCATCTGGTCCTTGCCCACTGGTACGACATCGGTATCGTAAAGCAAAATATCCGCCGCCATAAGGACAGGGTACGTAAACAATCCGACGCCAGATTCTCCCGCCCCGCCCTTCTGAGACTTATCTTTATACTGAGTCATACGCTCCAATTCCGCTATCCGCGCGATGGTACTCAAAATCCAGGCCAGCTGCGTGTGGCCGGAAATATGTGATTGGATGAAGAGCGTCGATTTGGTAGGATCAACCCCGGCGGCCAGGTAAATCTTGGCAATTTCTAAGGTTTTCTTCCGAAGCTCCCCCGGATCCTGAGCCACAGTGATAGCATGGAGATCAACGATACAAAAAATCGCTTCATGGTCATTCTGCATGTCCACCCACTGCTTGATGGCCCCCAGATAGTTCCCCAGGTGCAGATTACCCGATGGCTGAATCCCGGAAAATAGTCGTTTCATATCCAAAACTCCCTAGCGGTTAATATATACATTATAGCATACGAGCCCGCCCTTTGGAGGGAAATAAAAAGCCCCTCGAAAGGGGCTTTTTTACTCCCGTAACTTTAGACTTCAATAACAACTGGAAGAATCATCGGCCGACGTTCCGTCTTGGTAAAGAGGAACTGGCCTAAGACTTCACGGATCTGGTTCCGCACCATATCCCAGTCGATGGAAGTGTCCTTGGATGTGGTCGACTTGACCACCTGCTCCACCTTGCGCTTGGCTTCGTTCACCAAGTCGAAGTTCTCCTTGACGTGGATGAAGCCGCGCGAGGTCACCTGAATGTTGCCGATAATATTCTTGCTCTTACTGTCGATAATGACCGTAATAACGACCATACCGTCCTGAGCGAGCATCTGGCGATCGCGGAGCACCACGTGCCCGATGTCACCGATGCCGAGCCCGTCGATGAAGACGTAGCCGGCATCCGCCTTCTCAGCGATGAGGTGTGGGAAACCTTCGTCCTTGGCTGGTACTTCCAGCACATGACCGTTATCCATGACGAAGACATTCTTGTCCGGATAGCCCAGACGATAGGCGATCTTGGCCGCTTCTTTGATGAAGTAGTGATTGGCGTAAACCGGCAAGATGTAGGTGGCTTTGACCTGACGAATGATCTCTTCGATCTCCCAGATGGTACCGTGCCCGCCAACGTGGATCTCCATAATGTCACTGTGGATGACGTTATCGCACTTGCGATAGAGGTTGTCCTTGAGACGCTGGATACTCCTTTCATTCCCCGGGATGACCGAGGATGAAAAGACGATCGTGTCATTCTTCTGAAGTTTGATGAAGCGATGGTTATCGGTGACGATGCGTGAGAGCGCGGCGTTCTGCTCGCCCTGAGCACCCGTACAAATCACGACAATCTTATTGTCAGGATGCTTGTGGATGTCGTTCACAGTGATGAGCGTCTCTTTCTTGACCTTGATGTAGCCCAATTCCTTGGCCACTTCGATGTTCATCTTCATACTGTAGCCCTCAAGCGCCACGCGCTTCCCTTGGGCCTCCGCGTACTCGATCAGATAGGCGATGCGCCGCACCTGCGAAGCAAACGTCCCGATGATGACACGGCCCGGTGCCGTGCGAATCAGGTTCTGGAGATTAGTATGAACTTCAGTTTCTGACGGCGGCATCCCCTTCTTGGTCGCACCAAGACTCTCCAACATGAGGAAGGTCGGCTTGGGAAGGTTTTCCAAATGATTGTAGGAAACTTCGTTCGGTTCGACTGGTTCGTTACTGATCATCCAGTCTCCCAAATGAATAATAGAACCATTGGGCGTCACCAGGGCGATGCCCATAGCATCCATGATCGAATGCTCCACCTCGAAGAAACGGACCTCAAACACACCAAGTTTGATCCGATCTTCGAGCGACTTGACGCGCACCATCTTGAGACGGCTGGCCGCGCCCTTTTCCTGATCTTCCACCTTGTGCTTGATGAGCGCCAGTGTGAAGTCGCGCCCGACGATGGTCGGGTAATTGAGCTGCTTCAAAAGAATTGGTGCTGCCCCAATATGATCGAGGTGACCATGGGTAAAGAGCACGCCGCGGATATTTTTTTCTTTGCCCTTGAGATAGCTCACGTTCGGCACGATGTAATCGATGCCGGGCATGTCTTCCTCCGGGAATTGCAGGCCCATGTCGATAATGACGATGTCGTTCCCATACTCAAAGACGGTCATGTTACGCCCGACTTCTTCCTGACCACCCAAAGGGATGATGCGGAGCGTCTTTTCTGGAATAGTGGGAATAGCTGCTCCCTGACGCTTCGGTTCCAAGCGGCTGGGCACGGTCTGCTGAAAGCTGCGATTGCCACCACGCCGAGCGCCGCCAGAAGCGCCGCCTCGGTTCGGTTTTACACCACCCTGACGTTCTCCTCGCACACTCTTACTCGGAGTCTGAGGAGCCTTCTCTCCCCCGGTCCGGAGGGGCGTGCTAAATTTCTTGACCGTTTCCTGCGCCGGCTTCTTGAAAGCAGGTCGCGACTGCGTGCCTTTGGGGGCCTGCTGCCTGGCGACGATGCCTTCGAAAGCACCGACGACACCGGCTTTTCCGGTATTCTGAGCGAGGACGTTTTTCGGATCCTGCGGAGCTCGTAAAGACGAAGACACCGGTCCGCGGGCATCGGCCGACCGAGTCGGTCGACGGTTACCCTGAAATGAATTATTCTGCTGCATACTGCGTTTGAGATATGTCCCCACGCCCGAATCCACAAAAGACTCTAGGGCTCAGAGATGATCTCGACCTAAAAATGATTTACACGAAAGAGTCTCACTCTTCGACGAAGAGCTGACGTATTACGTTGTGCCGAAGGGGGGACTCGAACCCCCATGCCCTTGCGAGCGCTAGCACCTGAAGCTAGTGCGTCTACCAATTCCGCCACCTCGGCAACTGCTATAAATGCCAAAATTCAAATTTCAAATTTCAAATCAAAATGGATTTGTCATTTGTTATTTGAGCTTTGACATTCAAAAAAATTACACCAGTAATTTTTTCAAATCCTCCACCATAGCAACCGGCGTCGGATCCTGGCCATATGCGAGCGCCAGAGAGTAAGAAGTGAAATCGCCCAAGGCGATACTCGTGAATATCTTACTATACACGCTTCCGCCAGCCATGTCAAGTATTTCGACATCTACCCCTTGTTTGCGCAATAACTCCGCAGTAATCTCGATGCGTTTCAGGACCTGGGGGGGTGTTTCGAGATCACGAAGCATGAGAACGATAAATTTCCCCTGAGGCAAGGTCCAACCGACCATCTCATTATGATTGAGCTCTGGGAAAAAGTTCCAAAAAGCTGGTGTCTTGGCGTTCTCATTAAACTTGATTTTCCATACCATAGCCACCGACTTGTACTTGGTCGTCGCGTAGATGATCGGGGTTTTCCCGACCAACTTCTTCGCCAACTCCTTCCCCTGCTCTTCCAGGGCCAGCATATTCCCCTTGAGAGCCGCCGCCTCTCCGAGAATTTCCTGCGTCATATCAGGCGCCATCCCCTGGTTCACCAGGATCTGAAACATGGTCCCGAAAAAATACCCCGTCCCAACCCGCGGTTGGAAATTTTCAAAAGGAATAGGCAGTTTCACATGAGGCACCCCATTGGCTTTGGCCATCGCTTCAATCTTCCCCCCGGCTGACAGGGCAATGCAGGGCAACTTGGCCGCGAGCGCCTCTTCAAATGAGGCGATTGTCTCTTCGGTATTCCCAGAATAGGAACAGATAAAATTGAGGCACTCGTGGAAGCTCTCTGGCGGCAAATTGTAGGAACGGTTCTGGTACACGGAGAGCGGTTGCTCTGTTGGTCGCTCCTTGTGAAACAGATCGTTTAAGTAGATCCGAAAAAGATTACCCGGCAGCGCCGACCCACCCATTCCCGAAATCATAATCGCTCGGAATTTTCCTGGGACACTGACACCCTTCCCCAACGCAAACCCCGCCTGAAACTGATCAGGGCTATCCAAAATCATCTGCCGGAGGTTTGATGTGTCGAGTGGATTGAGCATAATTTTTTTTATTATTTCCTGACTCGTTTTGTCTTAATAAACCAATCCTTAATATCGCTCAGCCGATAGACTGGCGCATTCGCCTCCTTGACGTCGATACCCCGAATGGCGCTATTCACGACGTACAAGTAGGTTGGACTATACAGAAACACGGCCGGATTCTCACCCAGGAGAATCTCCTGGAAAGAATGGTAATCAAGAGAACGCTGATCGGGATCGATTTCCTCGCGCAGAGCAAGCAGGATGTCATCCGCGTCTTTGTTGTCGAAGAGAGCCAAGTTGAGTCCTGGATCATGCTTCTGACTGGAATGCCAGAACGAATACGGATCCGAAGTGATCATGGCCGCCTCACCGAAAAGGAGCGCCTGATACTCACGAGGACGAATGGCGTTTTGCTGCAGGTCAGCCGCACTCTCTCCGGTGACCGTCACCCGTGCGCCGACCTTGGCCCACTGTTCTTTGAGTAACTCCGCCGTCTTGGCTAGTTCCGGCCAATCAGGTACCAAAAGCTCAAACTCAAGAGTCGTCCCGCCATTCACGCGGACACCATCTGCTCCACGCTTCCAATTGCTCTCATCCAAAATGGCATTGGCCTTGGCCTCATCAAAATGCGGTAATGCGAGGTCAGAGGCATACCCCTCCATGAACGGCAGGAAAGCGGTCTCGGCTGTTTGCCCCTTCCCCAACAACACTTCCCGAATGATAGCCTCACGATCAGTCGCCAAGGCAAGAGCCTTCCTCACCTCATCATGAGCGAGAGCGGCATTCTTGGTAACATTGAAAAAAACAGAGAATATACGGGGAATGGCAATCTCGTAAACACGAGTGCTCTTGCGCTGCCCAAGCTCGGCGAGATTACCTGGCATCACGGAATTAATCCCTAAGATCTCCTTACGGTTGTAAGCGTCGAGCAAAGAACGATCATCAGGATAGAAACGGAAGATGACTTTCTGAATATACGGCCGCCCGGAAAAATACTTATCGAAGGAGCGCAATTCGTAGGAGAGCATATTGCCGCTGGAATCCTTCTCGGAATCATAAAAGCGGAATGGTCCAGAACCGATGGGTGCCAGATTATAATCCGCCAAGAGGAAGTTTTCTGGGGTGATCACTTCCCAAACATGCTTGGGCAAGATGCCAACGACCAAGTTTTCTAAGAACCCAGAATAGGGCTTCTTCAGAGTCAGGGTCAAAGTATACCGGTCAACGGCCGCCGCCTCGACCGAAAGCCAATTGGCTCGCAGTGGACTCTTGTAGGCAGGATTCTGGATAGCCTGGATCGTGAACAAGACGTCCACGGTCGTTAACTCCTGACCATCATGCCACTGTGTCCCCTGACGCAAGGTCAGCGTGTAGGTCTTGCCGTCGTCAGAAATATCGTACTGGTCCACCAAGCGTTTCTCGAGCTTGCCGGTGGTATCGTAGCCGAAAAGCCCACTGTAGACGAGCTCGGCGATACTGGCATCAGCCGCACTGGTTTGAGAAAGAATAGGGTTAATATAGCGTGGTTGAGAAACCATCCCTTCGGTGTATTCACCACCGTATTCCGGCACTTCTTTGGTCGAGGTCATATAAAGAGCGCCAAACCAAAACAAAAGTGCTGCCGATCCAATAGCTGCAAAGAAAAGTACTAAAATACGATCCCGTGTCCCAAGTGCCCGAAAAAGGAGCAGCCATTGGCGCCGACGGAAAATACTCATGATGCGATAGAAGCTACTCATACAGTAGGAATCAATGATAAAGAGTCCTCTCCTCTCCCTGAAAGTCTAGCGCAGCACCGAGAGATGGACATTGATCATCCCTAAGACGAAAAAGATCACCGCAAAAACGATGGCCGCGTAGAGAAAGAATTTTTCCAAGCCCCGCTTGGTATAGTATCCACCAAAATCACCACCAAAAGCTGTCCCCAGCCCAGAACCACGATTCTGAAGGAGGATGGAGATGATAAGGAAAACCGCTACGACCGCCTGAACGATGAGAAGTGTCTGCATAAAGACCAGCTAAAATACAAGAAAATCATTTTTTTAAGCCTTTTCAATATAGCAAAAAGAGGGGCAGAAGTCAACCACGCCGGTCGCGACCGACATGGTCAACCGCGCCAAGTCAGCCGGAGCCAATGGCAATCAACCACACCGCTACACCAAACTCTTTTCCAAAGAAATGCGCAAATCCTGGTCTTCTTTTTTCCGCTGATAAACGCTCAAAAGAAGTCCGAGAGAAGCACACAGGGAAATGAGCGAACTCCCGCCGTAGCTTAAAAATGGAGCCGGGAGCCCAGTCACAGGCAGCAGCCCGACGTTCATCCCCACATTGATCATGGCCTGGACGAATACCATAATCATCACGCCCAGGGACAAAAGATAGCCAAAATTGTCACTGGCCAATACCCCAATGCGTCGGATCCGATAAAGGAGCACGCCGTACAGGAGAATAACAAAGAGCGCGCCCGCCAACCCTAACTCTTCAGCCACGACGGCAAAAATGAAGTCCGTGTGTTTTTCGGGCAGAAAAGAAAGTTGCGACTGAGAACCATAGCCCAAGCCCTTACCAGAAACGCCACCAGAACCAACCGCTACCATGGCCTGGAGCACATTGTACCCCGTGCCCCGAGGATCGTTCTCCGGATGAATAAACGTCTCAATACGAGCCTTTTGGTAATCAGCCAAAAAGAACCAGCTCCCCGTCACGAGCGCCGTGCCTAAAAATCCGAGCACCAGGAAGTGACGCAAGCGCAATCCGGAAGCGAGAATCATTCCAATCCAAATAGCAGCCAGCACCAGACTCGATCCGAGGTCGGGTTGGCGGAGCACGAGAAAAATAAGGACGGCTGAAAGAATGAGCGAAGCGATGACCCGCGTCCACTCACCCAATTCAGATTTCTTCTTGGAGATGAAACTGGCCAAAAAGATAATGAGGACCACCTTGGCCACTTCCACTGGCTGTACCTGAAAGGCCCAGAAAGAAAGCCATCCAGCTGTCCCACGAACCGTCGTTCCGAAAATGAGCACCAAGAAAAGAACCAGAATGATCAAAAAATAGAGAGGCGTGCTGTATTTCTGTACGTAACGATAATCAAGTGAGGCCATGAAAAACATCACCCCGAAACCGAGCAGCGAGTAAATGAGCTGCTTTAAGAAGTAATTGACCCCACCAGCTGCTGAGATACTATAGAGAGCCAACAGCCCGACGAGAAGGAGAAGCGCCGTCACGCTGATGATGACCCAGTCGAGTTTGAAAAACATGCGGAACATGGAGGTGGGCATTCATAAGTAGGCTGCCACGAAAGTCGGAAGGGCTAGCGTTGTCCGCCGGGGAGATACTGCTTCATCAGATTATCAGAGTGATAGGCATCGGCATCGGCCTCCATATCAATTTTTTCCACCGTTCCGGGAAATGGCGCGGGAAATGGCAGTGTGAAATCCCGCTGCTCGCCAGCCTTGATATTGTCGAGACGCGTCTTATTGATGGCCAGAAGCTTGTCGTTACTATCTCGTAGAATAACCGCGACACTGATAGAACGAAAGTCGTAGAGACTTTCATTGGACAGGAGCCCCGATGCCTGACTGAAAATGGCTCCCGGCGGCAAGATGGCGTAGTGCTTCTGATAGATACTGATGTTTGGTTTTTCCTGATAGCCAGAGAAGCGCTCCCAGGTAGCATCGCTCACGGTCATGGTCACAGAGAGTGGAGGAGTGGATGAGGGGAGGCCTATCTCGATCAGATCCTTGGTTTCCTGGGGCAAAATATAGCTCGTGCCAGTTCGCGTAGCGAGCACCTGACCATCCGAAGCATGGAGCTCGATGGTATAGCGGAAGCTCGAGGCACCAGACGTATCATTAGGATTGTAGAGCGTTACCAGGACATCAGAGCGATCATTGCCACCAGGCACGAACGATACTTCCTTTCGCACCAGGTCCTGCGCCACGATGACCTCCTGGCAGGCAACCGCACAGCTCCCCCCGCAGTCGATCCCCTGTTCGTTCTGATTCCGTATCCCATCGTTACACGTGGCTGGCACTCGGATGAAAGAATGATAGACACCAAAAAAAAGTAGTCCCGTCAGGGAGAGAAAAAGAAAGGCAATAATAGATTGGCGCAGACCTCGGGTCATAGGGAAATTACTGTTTCGCATCTAAAGACGCTCTCATCTCCCGTATCTTTTCCTTCCCAAAATCAAAAGCCCGGCCCCCTTTATCAAGAGCCTCCCTGTAAACCAGAGCATTCCCCCCAGAAGCGATAAACGCCTCAAGGCTATCAAGGAACGAACGCATCCCCCGCTCAAATGCGTCACTCAACACAATCATCTCCCGTTCTTCCTCAGCCTCGGCTTGGACTTCGGCTTCACTGCGTTTGACCGACGTCTCTAAACGACCGGCATTCGGCTTGAGAAGATCCATTTCAATACTCATAGTCATGTCTACATTACTATTCACCTGTCCAGTATACCACAAACAAAAAGCCCAGCTCAGCTTGGGAGGGAGCCCTATGCAGACTATTCCTCTTGGTAGCCCGCTTTTATAAAACAGAAAACGCCGCCAGGATCCGTGAGAGGATCGAGGCGGCGTGTCGTCAGGCTAGCGGGCTGCCCACCGTCGGAACTGCTGGAAGGCGCTGAGGGCGTGACGCCAGAGTTCTTGGCGCTCAGCTTCGCTCATCTGTTCGCCAATCTTCTGTGCAACCGGGACTCCGGCCGCAAAAGATTGAATCAAGAGACGGATGGCAACAAGCACCGCTCCGACCAGGACAAGGCCCAGCACCCATAACGCGTACATGTAGGCCGAAAAGAACTTGAGGCCCAGTCTGTCGTCATGCAAAATGGTGTCAAGCGCTGGGCCGAGCAAAAAGAACAGTCCAACAGGTAGCAAGGCCAAGACGCAGAAAGCTACCATTCCCAGCCAAACACCTCTTGAACTCGTCCTCCCGTTGCCCACGGTGGCGGCAACCTCAGCAGTCGTTCTGCTGGTCGGCAGGTGCGTCGCCACGTATACCAAGCCGAGGAGGAGCGCCGGTATTATGAGTGGCAGAAAGGGGATTATTCGTCCCATGTGACCTCCAATTGTTGTGTGTGAATGAACCGTGCCAAAGAAGATATATTTCATCCTTTGTCTTATATTATAGCATAAAAAAACACCCCTGTAAAGGGGCCACCTTGTATCAAGCTTTTTTCCTCATTTCATCCAAATCACGCTTCATACGTTCCAACTTTGCCTTTCCGAGAGCGTAGATGTTGCAGCCCTCCTCAATAACCTCTCGGATGGTCGGGGTATATCTATCGGTCGGTGTCAGTCTCTCCATGCTGTCAATAAATGAGGTCGACTCACGCGCAATGACACCCAAGCGCTCAGAAAGTTTACGCGCCGTATCAAAAACCTCCTGTGTTCTATCCTCTCCAGCTTGGTTGTGCGGCGACTCTCCTCTTGTTCAAACTTCATATACCAAGATTAAGAAATATTCTGTAAACCTAGTATACCACAAACAAAAAACAGCCTTATACAGGCTATCGTCGTGGGATCTGAAGAAGAATGTTCCCGGCACTGTCCTACTCTTGCCTTGCGGCTACCATCGGGGCTGAGGTGCTTAACGGCTGTGTTCGGTATGGGAACAGGTGTGGCCACCTCGCTAAAAGCACCGGAAACATTCTTCTCCAGTTGTAATTGTCTTATGGTCTCTCATGTATATACGATCCTCAAGCACTCTTCACTGTTAACCGGTCACGCCGCGCCGACGCCTTGCGGCCCCGATGCGACGATAGAAAAAAGAAAGTTGAATGAATTTATTAGTACTACTTGGCTTAATCCCTCTCAGGACTTCCACCTATAGCCTATCAACCTCGTCATCTTCGAGGAAATTCTGTACCAGTAAACTGGTACTGTTGCCTTATCTTGAGTCTGGCTTCCCGCTTAGATGCTTTCAGCGGTTATCCTACCCGAACGTAGCTACCGAGCAGTGCTCCTGGCGGAACAGCTCGTACACCAGAGGTTCGTTCTTTCCGGTCCTCTCGTACTAGGAAAGAGTTCTCTCAAGCAACACACGCCTACAGCAGATAGGAAACCAACCTGTCTCACGA
>JAYVWV010000003.1:0-34861 GCA_043785755.1 Candidatus Moraniibacteriota bacterium | reverse complement strand
TATCGGGGTAATCCTGTTTTGGAGCCAGTCGCTAATCATGCATGGGAAGCCAAAGGAGTATTCAATCCAGCTGCCGTTGATGTGGATGGGAAAGTGCGCATCTTGTATCGAGCCTGTTCAGAAGATGACACTTCTGTCTTCGGCTATGCGGAGAGTCGCAATGGTTTCCGTATTTCGAAACGGTTGCCTGAGCCTGTCTATATGCCGCGGGCGTCCTTCGAACAGAAACAAGCCTCGGGTAATTCTGGTGTTGAGGATCCACGTCTGACTCGGTTCGACGATACGTACTACATGTTCTATACGGCTGTCGATGCTGTCTCACCGCCGCGCGTGGCCCTGACAACTATTTCCGCCGAGGATTTCCTGGCGGGACGCTTCCAGCGCTTTAGTGACCCGGTACTTATCTCTCCTCCCAATATTGATGACAAGGACGCCTGTCTTTTCCCGGAGAAGATCAGGGGGAAGTACGTCATTCTCCATCGTATCCAGCCGGCCATCGATATCAATTTTCTCGAGGATTTAGATTTCAACGGACAGGGAGGATTTCTCACCCATCAACCGTTCATTTTCCCACGGCGCGGTATGTGGGACAGTCGGAAGATCGGCATCAATACGGTGCCTATCCGCACCAAGAAGGGGTGGCTCTTGCTCTATCATGGTGTATCGGAATACGACGGCCACTATCGGGTCGGGGCGCTCCTCCTCGATCTAGAACATCCTGAAAAAGTGATTGGGCGCAGTCGGGTGCCACTGTTCAGTCCAGAAGAAGAGTACGAAGCAGTCGGTGTCGTGCCACATGTTGTTTTCCCTTGCGGACTGATCATTCGCGGGACGACACTCATCACCTATTATGGTGGGGCAGACCGGGTGATTGGGGTGGCCAGCATGTCGTTGCCTAAACTATTGAAGTCCCTCCTGGCTGATGGCGTTTAGGCTGAAGGGGGTTGCTTTTTTCGCTCATCTATGCTATCATGGATGTGTTGTAAGTTTTCTCTCTGGAAGTACGCTGAAGCGTGATATTCGGTTGCCAAACTTGAATTCCGTGCAGTAGAGCCAGTGAAGGGAAAGGTCCACTTACACGGTAATCAAGTGATAGATTCGGATATGGCAACCAAACTTTATGTTGGTGGCGTTTCCTACGGTTCGACCGAGGACGGTCTGCGCGATGCATTCGCTCAGGCTGGTAATGTCGTTTCTGCCAAGATCATCATTGACAAAATGACGGGCCGCTCGCGCGGTTTCGCTTTCGTCGAGATGGCCACAGATGATGATGCCCAAAAGGCCATCGCCATGTGGAATGGCAAGGAGCTCGACGGACGGACGCTCACAGTCAACGAAGCTCGTCCTCTGGAAGAGCGCGCCCCACGCACCGGTGGTAACACTGGTGGCGGGTACCGCGATCAGAGCCAGGGTGGCAGCCGTTGGTAATTTCGTCGGGTGGTCCCTTTCGGGGGATTACTCAGTGAAAACAAAAACACCCTGAGATTATCGAAGGGTGTTTTTTGTTGTTTCTCACGATCACTCTCAGGGCGACATCTTCTTGATTTCTTGATAGCGGAAACAGTCAGTGGTATGGTCATTGACGAGGCCGGTCGCCTGCATGTAAGCATAGCCAATAATAGGGCCGAAAAATTTGAAGCCACGCCGTTTCAGATCGCGAGACAAGTTTTCGGCCTCCACGGTCATGGTGGGGATGTCGGCGGCGGTACGGCGTCGGCCATCAATAGGGCGATTGGCGACGATTTGGGAGAGATATTTCGCAAAAGAGCCGAACTCTTCTTGGACAGCGAGAAAAAGTTTGGCGTTACTGATGGCAGCTTCGATTTTGAGGCGATTACGCACGATGCCGCTGTCTTTCATGAGTCTTTCGATATCGCGTCGGGAGAAACGAGCCACTTTGTGGACATCAAAATTGGCGAATGCTTTGCGGTAGGCGAGACGCTTCTTCAAAATAGTGTCCCAAGACAGACCGGCTTGGGCACTTTCGAGAATGAGAAATTCGAAAAGCCGTCGATCATCGTAAGCGCGCACACCCCATTCTCGGTCGTGGTAGCGCTCTGAAAGAGGGTCGGGCCGGACCCAGGCACAGCGATTTTTTTGCTGGAGAGGGGACATAAGGATTCTTTTCTTTATTCTAGCACGGCCTTTCTGTCTCTTTACTAGTGTTATACTAGCGAGGTATTTTGTGCCATGAATATGCTTATGAGTACTCTTACTTACGCCATGCTTTCCTTACTCATCCTTTTTGTGCTGTATGGCATTTCTGCCTACGTGCGGGTTTCGGCGCTAATTCGTGAGGGTCAGATGTTGGTACGAAGTAGTACGCCGTATGAGCGCATGGTGGTACCCGGAGCTCTCAGTGTTTTGTTCTTGGGCGATAGCACGGGCGTTGGAGTGGGAGCTCTGTCTCCAGAAGATTCTGTGGCCGGGCGTTTTGGGAGAGATTTTCCGGAATGGAATATAACGAACCAGTCTGTCAGTGGAAGGAAAACAGCCGAGATATTACCTACGCTACAGTTCCTTCCGGATGCCTCTTATTCGCTCGTGGTCCTTCAGATTGGCGGCAACGATATCACTCACTTTTCCAATGAAAGAGTACTAGAAGAAAGTATTCGACAGGTAGTGCGCGAAGCCAAGCGGGTGGGCGGACGGGTCGTCCTCTTGACCTGCGGGAATGTTGCCAGCGCGCTGCTCTTCCCACGCCCACTGGCTTTTTTGTGGGAGCAAAAAACGCTGGCCGTCAGGGAAATTTTCCTGCGCGTAGCGAGAGAAGTGGCGATCACCTATGTTGACCTCTATCTCGAGAAGGAAAATGATCCTTTCTTTCTGGAGCCCTACCGCTATCATGCACAAGACCTCTTTCATCCGAGCAGCGAGGGGTATGGATTGTGGTATGAACAACTTCGGAAAGCGCTCTAGTTCGAGCCTTGATTTTCTCGCAAAACATTGCTAGGCTAATTTATGTAGCATCAAAACGCTGGAGAGGTGGCCGAGCGGCTTAAGGCAATAGGTTGCTAACCTGTCGTACGGTTTACCCCGTACCGAGAGTTCGAATCTCTCCCTCTCCGCAGTGAATCCGCCGATTGGCGGAGGCAGAGAGTGAAGCGCTAATTATTTCTTAAGCAAAGACTATGCAGGATGAACGGCCGAAGACGGAAGGTACGATAACAGCGTTGGTCACACCAGGAGAAGTTTCGGGAGTGGGAGAAGATGAGAAAGTGGGAGAAACGGTTGTACCGATGGTAGCGCCCAGTAAGGTTCAAGGGGTTTGGCAGTCATTTTTGATGAAAGTGGCAGCTTTCCGCGGATTCGTGAGGTGTTTGGATCGAACGACTAAATCGTTCATCGTTGTTTTTGTTGTATTTGCTCTGCTGGTGGCCTTGTTTAATATTTTCAAGGGCCAGTTTATCGCAGCCACGGTCAATGGCAGTTCAATCAGTCGATGGAGCGTTGTGCAGGAACTTGAAAGACAGTTTGGCAAGAATACTCTGGATGGAATGATTACCAAGCAACTGATTGCTGATGAGGCAAAAAGACGCAAGGTTATCGTGGCCAAGGCTGATATTGATGCAGAAATCAAAAAAGTTTCGGACCAGGTAGCGACCCAGGGCGGGACCCTGGAAGAGGCTTTGGCAGCACAGGGGATGACGCTGGCTGACTTTCGGGAGCAGATCCTCCTCAAAAAGGAATTAGAAAAAATACTGGCTGACAAGATCGCTGTGAGTGACGAAGAGGTCAATCAGTATCTGAATGCCAACAAGCAGCTGGCAACGTCAGGAGCGAGCGCTGATGACGTGCGGACCCAGGTCCGAGAGCAGCTCAAAGGACAGAAATTTGGTGCGGAGGCCGGGAGTTTTGTGAAAGATCTCAAAGACAGGGCTACGATTGATTACTCTTCGCTCTATCAGTAATGAGAGAGTGTCTCATCTTTGATTTGTAACCTGCCGTAGGTGAGCTGAAAAGAGTTGCGTAACGAGTTGCGTAACTCTTTTATTTACAGCTGACTCACTTCAGCGTGCCACGACGATACCGAAGACGGTTTTGGCACCGTGGCGTTTCAGGACGGTAGCACATTCTTCGAGCGTGGTGCCGGTGGCGGCGACATCGTCGATAAGCCAAAGGTATTTCCCTTTGATTGTTGTAGCCTTCCCTTCTGCTAGAGCGAAGGCGTTTTTGAGATTGGCCAGACGTTCCTCGCGCGAGGTGGTTTTCATCTGGGGTTTGGTGAAACGGGTGCGGAGCAGCGTGTCACAGAGGAGGGGCAAAGAGAGTCCGGGCGTGAGGGTTTCCGAGATTTCCCGAGCGAGGAGCTCAGACTGATTGAAACCGCGGAAACGGAGGCGCCGTGAATGGAGGGGAACGGGGATGATGGTATCGGGCAGAGTAAGCGAATTTTGGAGGAGTGCTTGCGCGAGGAATCCTCCCAGCGGCTGTGCCAGGTCAGGGATGAAGCGATATTTGAAGGTGTGGAGCAGGTGCGCGAGGAGTGGCAGGCGATAAGACGAAGCGACAAAGATACCGTCTAAGGCTGGATTGACACTATCGCGGCAGGCGAAACAAATCTCGCCCGTCGGAGTGATATGTCTTTGGCACTGGGGGCAGCGTTGCTCGAGACGGGGGATGAGTTGTCCTTGGCAAATGGAACACAGCCACGTTCCTTTGGTTTGGCAGCCGAGGCAGCGCAGAGGAAAGAGCGTGTCGAGGACATGCTCTTTGACTTTCAGCCAAAGAGCGATAAGTTGACGACGATTTAGGGGCACAGAATGGTATCACCTTTGAGTGTGAGACGGAGTGTTTTCTTGTCCGGGCTGGCGAGGAGTTTTTGAGCGACCGGCTTTTCGATCAGTTCTTGGACCTTTTTCCGCACCAGGCGAGCCCCTTGTTCTGGAGCGAAACTTTTTTCTGCGAGGAAAGTAATGATGTTTTGGCCGTAATGAAGAAGTACCCCTCGTTTTGCTAAACGTTCGGTGAGGGCGTTTATTTCTAGGGCAGCGATCTTGGCGATGGCTTCAGTCCCAAGCGGCTGAAAGACCAGAACCTGGTCGAGACGAGCCAAAAGCTCCGGTCGCAGTTCTTTTTTGAGTTCACCCAAGACACGCTCCTTGATGGCGTGGAAGTGGTCGTGCAGAGTGTTTTTGTTGAGTTCTTTGGCGAAACCGATACGGGCCGATTCTGTGAAGGCGGATGTACCGATATTGGATGTGAGGATGATGAGCGTGTTTTTGAAACTGACACTTCGTCCCTCGGCATCGGTCAGGGTGCCTTCGTCGAGGATTTGGAGCAGGATGTTATAGATGTCTGGATGAGCCTTCTCGATTTCATCGAAGAGAACGACACTGTAGGGTTTCCGGCGCACTGTTTCGGTCAGTTTGCCGCCTTCGCCGTGGCCGATGTAACCGGCCGGGGCACCCAGGATTTGGGCGACGCTGTGGCGTTCCATGAATTCGCTCATGTCGAGCCGGATCAGGGCTTGTTTGCTCCCAAAAAATTCTTCCGCGAGCAGTTTGGCGATAAAGGTCTTGCCCACGCCGGTTGGCCCCAGGAAGAGAAAAGACCCTAAGGGGCGATCGGGATCGCTAATGTTACTGACCGAGCGGGCCAGGGTTTCTTCGAGAGCGGTCGTGGCCTCTACTTGCCCGATCAGGCGGCGGATTAAGGCCTCGTGGAGACGGGCGAGCTTATCTCCTGGGTTATTCTGGGAGAGTTTTTCGAAAGGGATACCAGTCATATGCGCCACGGTTTCGAGGATGTGCTCGCTCGTGACTGCCTTGGTATCGAGCGCTATTTCCTCGAGGTGTTTGCTTTTGAGGACGGTAATCTTTTTTTCGAGGGTCCGTTCACGGGCATACCATTTCGCGGCATCATCGTAGTTTTCATGGCGAGTGAGCGATTCTTTCAATCCGGTGGCGGCCCGCAGCTCTTCTTCGAGCTGGAAGAGAGCGCTGGCGAAGGGAGACTTTTCCTTGCCCTGTTTGGCGAGAGCGGAAGCTTCATCGATGATGTCGAAGGCTTTGTCGGGCAGGAAGCGATCGGGCAGGAAGCGGAGCGAGAGGTCGACGGCCAGATCGATGGTGGATTGGGTCAGGGTGACATTGTGAAATTTTTCGTAGCTTCCTTTGACGTGGCCGAGTATATGTTTGGCCTCTTCGGCACTGGGCTCGGCTATGACCATGGACTGGAAGCGCCGGTCGAGGGCGGGATCTTTTTCTACGTGACGTTTGTATTCGGAGAGAGTTGTGGCACCGATACACTGGATCTCGCCGCGCGAGAGAGCGGGTTTCAGAATGTTGGCCGCATCGAGACCGCCTGAGGTATTGCCAGCACCGACGATGGTGTGGATTTCATCGATGAAGAGGATGACGTTCTTGCTGCGAGCGGCTTCTTTGATGATTTCTTTGAGGCGTGCCTCGAATTCGCCGCGGAAATTGGTACCAGCAACGACTAAGGTGAGGTCGAGGGAGAGGATACGCTTGCCGAAGAGGGCATGCGGAACATCGCCACGAGTAATCTTTTTGGCGAGGGCGGCTACGAGAGCGGTCTTCCCGACACCTGGTTCGCCGATGAGTAGCGGGTTGTTTTTGTTCTTGCGCGTCAGGATCTGGACCATACGTTCCAGTTCTTTCTTGCGACCGATGAGGAGGTTTTGGTCGGCGGCATCGTCGGTGGCCAAATCGATGGTGAACTGATCGAGCGAGGGCGTCGCTTTGTGCCCTTTGGATGCTTCTTGGTTGAATGCTTCTGGCGCATCGAGCATCTTGGAGAGTTGCGGGAAGCGGTCGAAGTTGAGATGAGCTTCCACCGTGGACTGAATCTTTTTCTCACTAATTTTGAGGCTCGTCAGAATGGTGTTGAGGGCTTCGGTGCGGGCTTCGAGCAGGGCATGGACCAGGTGCTCCGTGCCGACGTATGGGTAGTGGAACTGACTGGCCAGAGCATAGGCTCGGCGCAGACTCTGCTTGAGGGTAAAGGAGAGGGGTAAGGGAACGGTTTTGGGGAGTACTTTGGCGCTGCTTTTTTTCTTGAGGCACAGCTTGGCCAACGACTCCTTTTCAAAGCCGATATTTTCCAAAAGGACGCTTCCCAGGCTGCCGTTTTCCAGGAAAATAGCCAAAAGAAGGTGCTCTGGCTCGATGGTTGCGTGCCGGGTGTAGCGAGCGATTTCGCGTGCCTCCTTGAGGCTGTGCCGGGCATGGAGGGTCAGTTTTTGACTGAAAGTCGTTTCGAGCATACCGGCGGGTGTTTGAGGGTAAAGAAATACTGTCTCTATTCTATGGTTTTCCTCATTCAACTGTCAAACAGCGCGCGGTCTTATGGTAGGTCGTTGGAAGAGAGTCTTCTTCACAAAGAAGAGTTGATAAGATGGAGAGAGAAGGGACTCCTAGTATATCGTGCCACGAAGTGCTGTCAAACAGTAGCGATGACTGAAAAAATAGTTTGAAAAAATAGGGAGAGTGTGGTACACTTGAGCTATCGTTGCAACAAAAAGAAAGCAAAATATACAAGACATGTTTTTTAATCTGAAAAAACCATATTTTCTTGGTATTGATTTCGGAGCTTCGCAGATCAAGGCGGTGGAATTGACGCTTGAGAACGGCGAAGCGAAGCTGGTCAATTATGGTCAGGTGAATATGGCGCGCTTGGAGAAGGGTCAGGTCACGGGGGAGAATTCCTACGATGACGAAGTCATTCTCTACCTGCGGGCGCTTCTGGATCGTATGAAACCAAAGAGTACCGAGGTTTATGTCGCGATGCCGGCTTTTATGGGGCTCGTTTCTCTCATTGAACTTCCTGAAATGAGTGAGGAGGAACTCAAGGAGGCGGTCCCGTTCGAGGCTCACAAATATATTCCGTCGGCCCTTGAAGATGTGGCGCTCAGCTGGGAGGTTTTGGGGGTGCGCCAACCGGAAGAGGGGCAGAGCGGTGTCAAAATGGAAGTGCTTCTGGTGGCGGCTCTCAACAAGGAGGTAGCGCGCTACAAGAAATATGTCGACGGAGTGAAACTGGAACTGAAATTTCTCGAGCTCGAAACATTTTCTATGGTGCGTTCGGTCGTTGGTGATCGCCCCGGTATGTTTTTGGTGATTGATATTGGTTCCCGTACCACGAATCTGGTGCTGGTTGATGAGGGCTTGGTCAAAGTCAGTCGCAATATTGATGTCGGCGGCAAGGACATCACGCGTACCCTTTCGGATGCTCTCAGTATTACGCCGGAGCGGGCCGAAGCCATGAAAAAGAGTGCAGAGGATCTCCTTAACGTGACCGAGTCAAAACTGTTGTTTCCCATACTCGAGATGATTACCAACGAGGCGCTCCGGGTACTCGAATCATACCGGACCAAGTATCCGGAGAAAATCTGTCAGGAGGTCATTTTGTCTGGCGGTACGGCGCATATGACGGGTCTCGCAACGTACTTCGGTAACGCTTGCTCTCTGCCCGTTTCTGCCGCTGACCCTTGGCAGCGCGTGAAGTACGCTTCCAGCGCTGCAGCTGATGTTGCTGCGCTCGGGGCTTCATTTTCTGTGGCATTGGGCCTGGCTTTAGATGGGGCAGAATCTCATATGACGAATAAGAAAAAGTCCACGTTCACTTCGAAGAAGCCCTTCTCTCTTAAAACGTTTCTGACGAAGGATCTTTAATTTATTGAGACAACATCATGGCTGGTGTCAATCTTTCACAATCGATGACCGAAGACAATGCTCCGGTGAAAAAGGAGAGTTTCTTTTCTGGTGCCTCAGTAAGTGTCATGCTCCTAGTTCTTTCTTTGGCTGGCTGGGGCGGCTTGCGTTTTTACCTTGACTCGCTGGATAAACAGATCGCGGCTATCGATGCTACCCTGAGTAGTAACCATGGAAAGTTGCAGGGAGAAAACGTGAACCGCGTGGTTGACTTCGCTGCGCGGGTAGGATTTTTTCAGGCCGACCCGGCTGAGTTGGTTGATCCCCAGGATATTTTAACGAAAACGGAAGCGCTCATCGTCCCGGCGGTGACATTGATTGAGTATGCATATAACCAGGGGGAGAAAATGATTACGCTTTCCGGGAAGACGGATAATTACAAGCATTTGGCGGAACAGATTTTGAGTCTCAAGAGCGAAAGTCTGTTGTCGCGGGTCAAAGTGGATGCTATCACGCGGGATAAAGAAGGTATCCATTTCATACTCAAGGCATCGTTGGTAACAACAAAATAAATATCCAATCCTATGCGCCTCAAAATCCTCATCATCCCGCTCGTGTTTCTCCTTCTCCTGGTGTTGGTTATCGGTTTTGTCAAGCCTGATATTGATACATTGCAGGAAAAAATGGTAGCGCTTGAGACGAAATCCAACCAAGCCAAAAACTTGGCATCATTGCTCCGTAATATTGATACTTTGACAGCAGAATTGAACCAGCAGTCGGAAGCGGAGCAGTTTGTAAAAACGTATCTTCCTGCCAATCTCGATCAGGACAGTGTCATGGACAAGCTCAATTTTTTGGCCACTCAGTCAGGCGTTTTTCCTGATTTGATCACGATGCACGACGTGGCTACTAAGGCGGCAGTGGATGAGAATGGGGCGCCCATTGACACGACTACCTCTTCTGGGAAGGTGCAAATGAAAGTGTACACGGTACAGATTACGGTGAAGGGCGGGTATAGTAATATCAAGGATTTTCTCAGCCGAGTGGCACATGTGAATCGTTATCACAAGACGTCGCTCTTCGCCCTCAAGAATAACAAGGCCAATCAAGCTGCTGATCCAGCTGTGACTGCTTCAGATTCATTGGTTGGAACGTTTGAAGCGAGTTTTGACTATCTTCCTCTCCGTTCTGTTGATTCAGCTCTTCACGCACCTATTTTCTCTCAAGCCAAACTCGATACCACCAAGTTGGATGCGACAGTGAAATGGGTGACCAGCACAGTTCCTGCATTCAGCGGTGGAGCCACTGGTTCATCTGTCGGACGGCCGAACCCATTCTATTAATAGTTCAGTATAGTAGCTGTTTGTTTGGACCACAAAATTTCTTGCGAACGTTTCACTATGGCGAAAAAAACACAAACTACCCCCGCACCGGTGACCGAGCAAGCGGAAAGCGCCATCGCTATGAAGGCGAAGCTGCTTGGTGTGCCCTTTCTCGAGGAATTACCGAGTGGCATTGACAAGAAAACGCTTGTTATCATACCGGAGGATTCTGCTCATAAGTATGGGATGGTTGCCTTTCGGAAGGATAAAGAGACATTGTCAGTAGCCATGCTTGATCCTCAGGACTTTGAAGCGCTCAATGTTCTGCGTTTTCTGGCCGAGAAAGAACGTCTCAGCATCGAGATTTTTCTGATGAGTGAGGAGATTTTTCGCGGAATTGTTAAGGGCTATACAGGGACAGATCGGGTGCTGACGGATGCTATTCTGTCTCTGAAGGGGGACGGGCAAGAGTTGAGCGAGCAGGAGGAAAAGGTCAAGAAGGCAGCGGAAACAGACATCTTTCAGGATGCTCCTATCGCCAAACTGGTGGAGGTGATAGTCAAACATGCTCTCGATAGTCGAGCGAGTGATATCCATATTGAGCCGGTGGATGGGAATTTCCGGGTCCGTTTTCGCGTCGATGGACTGCTCCGGGCAGATCTGGTTTTTCCCAAGGAAGTGGGCAAGGCGGTTATTTCACGCATCAAGATCTTGGCCAACCTGAAAATTGATGAGAACCGTAAGCCTCAGGATGGGCGTTTTCGTTTCGATACCAAAGATGAACCGGTCGACCTCCGCGTGTCCAGTCTGCCGGTCATGGAAGGGGAGAAAATTGTCATGCGGGTACTGGAGAAAAATTCTGACATCAGTAATCTTGAGAAGCTCGGTTTGTGGGGGAGGAATCGCTCCGTCCTCGAGACTAAAATTCGGGAACCGTTTGGCGTCGTCCTCATCACGGGTCCAACCGGGTCGGGGAAGTCTACTTCGATGTACGCATTTCTTCAGATACTCAACAAGGAAGATCGCAATATTATCACCTTGGAGGACCCAGTGGAATACTATATGGAGGGCATCAACCAGAGCCAGGTACGTCCAGAGATTGGTTATACCTTTGCCAATGGTCTGCGCTCGGTGCTTCGTCAGGATCCGAATGTCATCATGGTGGGGGAAATCCGCGATGCCGAAACAGCCGAGCTGGCTATTCATGCGGCGCTCACTGGTCACTTGGTGCTCTCAACGCTTCACACCAACGATGCGATCGGCGCTATCCCCCGTCTCATTGACATGGGTATTGAGCCGTTTCTCTTGGGCTCGGCTCTCCAGGCGGTGGCGGCGCAGCGTCTGGTCCGGCGTATCTGCGAATTTTGTAAAGAAGCAGACCCTTTGACGGCTGTCCGGCAGGGCAAGGTGGCGGCGCTTTTTCATGACATATCCGAACAGGAGGTTCTCGCATATGGACTGGATCCTAAAAAGGAAGTAGTCGTTTTCCATGGTAAGGGGTGCGAACGCTGTGGGATGACTGGTTATCAGGGGCGCATCGCTTTGTATGAAACCATTGGGATGGATAGCGATCTTCATGCGGCCATCGCGGATGAGCATGGGAGCGATAAGGCACTTCATGCAGTGGTCGACAAACAGGGGATGCTCACGATGAAACAGGATGGAATACTCAAGGTGCTTCAGGGCATCACGACACTCGCGGAGGTGGAACGGGTGACGGAGGGATCACTCCTCATCGATGAGGAGTGATGTGGTAGTGTTCCGTGAGTGACTATCGCGTGCTATACTGCTACTATCTAGAGGGAATCCGTTTTCGTTTTTACAGAGACAAAAATAAACAGCCGACATTTTTTTCATGGAAACACTGCACGTCGAACAGCGACTGAAAAATCTGCTTCTTTTGGTGGGGCAGCAGGGGGCATCGGATCTCCACTTGGTGGTGGGGCGTTACCCGACGCTCCGTATTGATGGCAAGCTCCACCCTATTGCGCAAGAGAAAATTCTCGAGCCAGCCGATACCAAGGCTATGAGCGATGTCTTGCTGACGGAAGAAAAAAAAGAAGAACTCTTAGGCGTCGGCCAGACGGACTTTTCCTATAATTTCGAGGATCGGGTGCGTTTCCGTACCAACGTGTTCTTTCAAAAGGGTTATGTCAGTATCACCATGCGTTTCATCATGGATCGCCTGCGTGATTTGGAAGCGCTCAATATTCCGAAGATCCTCTATGATTTCGCGGGGCATTCCCAAGGGTTAGTGCTGGTGACTGGTCCGGTCGGACACGGCAAATCGACGACGCTGGCCGCCATTATCGACTATATCAATCACAACCAGGAGAAGCACATCATCACCATCGAGGATCCGATCGAATTTATTTACAATCAGGACCGCTGCATCATCAACCAGCGTGAGATTGGCCGTGACGCCAAGAATTTCTCTGATGCTTTGCGCGCCGTCTTTCGTGAGGATGCCAACGTAGTGCTCTTAGGGGAACTGCGTGACCTGGAGACAATCACGACGGCCATGACCGCCGCCGAAACGGGGCACCTCATCTTCGCGACTCTCCATACCAATGACAGCGCTCAGACCATCGATCGGATCGTCGATGTTTTCCCCTCGCACCAACAGAATCAGGTCCGTTCTCAGTTGGCGAGCGTGCTTTTGGGGGTGGTATCGCAGCGTCTCCTCCCTCAGACGAGCGGTGGTCGTATCCCGGCGGTGGAGATTATGTTCAAAAATCATGCTATCGAAAACCTGATCCGGGAGAACAAAAACCATCAGCTCGACTCCGTCATCGAGACCAGTCTCAAAGAGGGAATGGTTTCGCTCGACCGGGCGCTGGCCGACCTGGTCCGGCGCGGACTGGTGACGGTGGATGACGCCTTCATGTATGCCAAGAATCATGATTACCTCCAGATGCTCCTTTCCAAGGGCGGGCTCGAGCGGGCTGACACTAAGCGCTAGCGGCCAATACTATGCGATTTATTTTCAAGGGTAAGGGGGTGGATGGCCAGGTGCGCGAAGGCGTGGTGGAGGCGGCTAATGCTAAATTGGCCGCGGAAATTTTGGGTCGCAATAGCCTCGTCCCTATCTTCATTCGAGAGGAAGAAAAGGTCTCGAATTTTGTGCGCGACTTTAAGAAGATGTGGGAGGGTATCAACCAGAAAGAGCTGGTGGTTTTTTTCCAGCAGTTGGCCATTTTGGTCGAAGCGCGCGTGCCAGTGGTGTCGTCACTGCGGACCATCGAAGAGCAGACGGATAATAGTTATTTCCGATTGATTCTAAAGGAGCTGGCTGACGACATCGCGGATGGTGCTCAGTTTTCGGTGGCTTTGGAGAAGCATCCTGAGGTCTTCACTCCGCTCATCATCAATATGTTGAAGGCCGGTGAGGCTTCGGGTGAACTCCAGAAAGCCGTGGAAGTGGTAGCGGGCAATATCGAAAAAAACTACTTGTTGGCCGGCAAGATTAAGAGCGCCCTCTATTATCCAGCGTTCGTTTTGGGAGTTGCTTTCATCATCGGCTTCCTCGTTGTGACTTTCGTTCTTCCTAAGTTGACGGATGTTATCAAGGACATGCATGTGACTGTTCCTTGGTATACCAGCGCTCTCATGTGGCTGGGGGACTTCATGAGTGTTTACTGGTGGGCGGTCCTCCTGGTAGTGGTAGTCGCTGTTGCTCTGGTTGTTTATTTTGCTCGCACCCCGTCCGGCAAGCGTGAGTGGGAACTGGTCATTCTGAAAATCCCTGTCATTGGGACACTGGCTCAGAATATTTACATCACCCGTTTTGCTGAGAACTTGGCGGCCCTGCTCGATGGTGGGATACCAGTCGTGCGGGCGCTGATGATCACCAGTCAGGTGGTGGGGAATGAAGTCTTCGAGAAGATTATTTTGAAGTCGGGTGATGAAGTACGAGCCGGGGGACGGATGAGTACGGTGTTTATCCGTTCCGAAGAGTTCCCACCTATCGTAGCTCAAATGGTCCGTATCGGAGAAGAAACAGGGTCACTCGCCTCAGTACTTGGCAGTGTCGCTAAGTTTTATAATCAGGAAGTGGAGACGGCGACGCGTGGCTTGACAGCTCTCATTGAACCGGTGCTGATTGTTTTCTTGGGATTGGGAGTGGGAGTACTAGTAGTTGGTATTCTATTGCCTATTTATAATATTGCTGGACAGATATAGGATACAGAAGAAATCTGTGCTATGATAAAGAAAGAAGAGAGTAAAAACAAAAAAGAGAAGGAGGTGAGTATGATATGAAAACTACATTAAAGGGCTTCACTCTGATTGAACTTTTGATCGTCATCGCCATCATCGGTATTTTGGCATCGGTGGTCTTGGTCAGTCTCTCGGGTGCCCGCCAGAAAGCGCAGATTGCTGCCTTTAAGGCTCAGACCCACTCGGTTCAGACGGCTGCTGTTTTGGCTTGTGATAACCTCACAGCGAACAATCTTGCTGGTCTCAAAGCAGCCGTGGCCCTTCCGACTGGTTTGACCTATGCTGCCGGTGGAGTCGGTGGCGTTGAGAACGTGAGCTGCGGTGTGACCGGCACGGGCGTATTTCTGCTGAACCTGCAGACCACGAACGTGACTGCTGGCGGTGCGAACTGTGATCGCGCGGAAGTAAAGGATACAGGAGCAAGTTTCAACGCTACGTGTTAGAAACGTGACTTGTCAAGAAACAGAGGGGCAGATGGCTGTCTCTCTTTTCTTTTGCGTATTTTTATTTTCTACGTGGGAAAATTTTCTGGGAGAGAACTTCTCTGTGAATGAATCACTGGCATATTTCAGCGAATTGTTGTAAACTAAAATAGTCAACTATGCGAATGGTTGCCCAGATAAATAAAAATAACAAACACATCAGTATGTTGCGAAATTGGAAGGCGAAAGGCTTCACTCTGATTGAACTTTTGATCGTCATCGCCATCATCGGTATTTTGGCATCGGTGGTCTTGGTCAGTCTCTCGGGTGCCCGCGAGAAGGCAAAAGTCGCTGCCTTTAAATCGACAGCTCATTCGATGCAAGCAAGAGCTATTGACGCCTGTGACAGTGGCCCTATCGACTATACTGATGTGACAGGGTCTTTTGGGACCATACCGGCGAATATCAATGCCGCTTCGATAACTGAGAATTTTTCTCAAAGTTGTGGTTCCACGGGGGATGTTTTGTTTAGTCTTAATATTCCGTCATCAACATTGAGTGTTCCATGCACGGCAGTGATTGAGGCAACTGGAGTGACTAGCTATACTGGATGCTGAGTGCCTGATGATGGGGGAGGAGTTTTGAAGAGAAGAATGGCTCTTTTAAGGAGCTATTTTTTTCTTTGACCGGATTTCAGGATGAAGCTATACTGTAAGAAAGGGATTGTGCTGTTAAAATAAAATTACTTCCTATGGCGATTTTCTTTTCTTTTCTAATATTAGGGTTAATCATCGGGAGTTTTCTTAATGTGATCGTTTATCGGGTGCATGATGCCGAGACATTGCTGGGCCGTTCATTCTGCCGTCACTGCAAGAAACAGGTGCACTGGTACGATAATATTCCTCTTATCAGTTTCATTTTGCTCTGGGGGCAGTGCCGTGCTTGTCAGGGAAAGATTTCCTGGCAGTATCCGGCTTTTGAATTGCTCACCGGCGTTCTGTTTGGGCTGGCGGGGAGTTTGTTTTCGCCACTGAGCCAGGGTGGGAGCTGGTTACCGATAGGCTGGCTCCTGGGTATCATCAGTATCCTCCTGGTCATCGCCGTCTACGACCTGCGCTACATGGAAATTCCTCTCATTGTACTTATTATCGGGAGTGTTTGGACACTTGGGTACCTCTTGACCACGTGGCAGCCAGGGGCCAATATACTTATGAGTCGGTTGGGGCTCGGCGTCCTCGGTGGCTTGACGGTGGCAGTATTTTTCTTTGCGCTCGTCTATGCTTCACATGAGACGTGGATGGGTTGGGGTGATGTCTGGCTCGGGGGATTGGCCGGACTGATCGTGGGATTGCCGGCCGTGCTTTTTATGTTGACCCTTTCTTTTGGAAGTGGCGCTGCCGTTGGGTTGATTCTCATCGCCTTCTCGAAGAAACACATGAAGAGTCAGATTCCTTTTGCTCCCTACTTAGTCATCGGAGTGCTCCTGGTGCTTTTATTACCGCGGATTTCCCCACCCGTTGCTTCGTTGTTTCTCTTTTGATTTTTTTATGGTGAAATCGGTTCTTTATCCTGCGGCCTACACTCTCATCGAGGTGTTGGTAGCCATTACCATTATGAGTATCATGGCCACGATAGTTCTTTTTGGTTATAGTTCCCAACGGACTTCTCATGATCTCGATAATGTTGCTCGGGAAATGGTCGCGGTTGTTCGAGAGATTCAGAATAGTTCTCTCACTGGCAAAATAGCTACAGAGACTGGTATTCCGGCCGCGGCGTTGCCGTGTTCATATCAGATCAGCTGGACGAATGGTTCAGCAAATTATGATATCAAGTATTCCTACAAGAGTAGCAGTAGCAGTGATTGCAGTACAGTGACTACCGTTACACTTCGGACGGTTACTTTGAAAAGCGGAGTGCAATTCGATAATACGAATAGTATCGGGTTTTCTCTTCCGTATGCTGTCAGTAGCGGTGGAACAATGCGTCTTCATAAAGGTGTTTCGTCGGCAGTCGTCTGTGTCTCTGCGAATGGTTTGATCGATAGTCACGCCGGTACGAGTTGCCCCTGATATGACACTTATGATGAAACGAAAGAAAAGACTTACCTTATTAGGGTTTTCGATGGCTGAGACCATTCTGTCGGTGTTCATTTTGTCCACTGGCCTGCTCGTCATCGTGAAACTGATGAGTAGCACTCTCAATGTTTCTTTCGGGAGTCGTGATATCATCATCGCGACGGAGTTGGCCCAGGAGGGGGTCGAATTGGTGCGGAATGCCCGGGATAACGATTTGGCGGCTGGCAACAAAGGCTTCGATCGTTTCCCCAATTCTAGTCATAAGCACTGTCGTCTTTACTACAATGACGACGTAACACTGGATCTGAATTGTGATAACAGCAAAGGGGTCCTGGCGGATTACACGCTCCGGTATTCGGGTGGCAGGTATGTGTCCGGCGTCGCCGGGACAGGGAAGTACTATCGCTATATCTACGTGTTTACCAATGGTGGTGGCGATAACCAAACGGCTCTGGTGCGCAGTTTCGTTTTTTGGGGTGGCAGGGCAGGTTCGGCTACTATTGATCCCAATACTATTTTTGGTAATGGCGGTGACAACATTGGGACCAGCGGGAGTAAGGCTAACTGCGATTTGGCTCATCTGTGCGTCTTCGCGGAAACCTATTTGACGGTCTGGAAAAACTGACTTGTATGATCGATCAACCTTTTCTCCATCGTGCATACCGGGGGTTCACTCTTATCGAAGTGATGGCTTCCCTGTTCGTTTTTTCTATTATGATGGCAGCTGTTTCGCAAACTTTCGTTACTGCCTTTTCTGGTTTTCGCGCTACCAAAGTCGTGGAGCGTGATCTGGAAAATGCGCAGTATGCCATCAACCTTCTGGGGAAAGAACTGCGCACCAGCTCTGTCGTCAATCCGACGGGCAGTTTGCAATCTAGTTTGTTCGTTCAGTTTTTCGACCATTCCCAGGCTAAATGTTTTCGCTATCGGATCAGTGGCGCGAATCTGGAAGTGGCAGCGGCGGCTGCCGCTAATGTCGCTGCCTGTACGAGTGCGTCACTCTCATCTTTTTCTGTCGCGGCCAGTGGAATTTCGACAGGGACGTTTTATGTGACGTCATCTTCTGCCACGCCAAGGCGGGTAGGGAAAGTAACAGTCAGTCTCGATATCGCTACCGGCACCCATCACGCGTATCTGCAGACGACCGTCTCTTTACGCGATTTTGGTACGGTCTGGCCGTGATAATTTTGAATTTTGAGTATGGAAAGACGATTGCGAAGAATTTGGAGAGTATTGAGAAGTAGGCGTGGACGGCGCGGGTCTGTACTGGTGTTTTCGTTGTTGGTCATGGCGATGCTGCTTTCAGCTGCTTTGACCGGGGCGGCGGCGATCATTGCTACCAGGAATAGTGCACGGGCTTCAGAGAAGTCAGTCCTGGTGTACCCAATCGCTGATGCGGCGATAGAAAGTATCCTCTATCGTATTTACAAACACGCTGATGTCGACGCTACGCTTAACGACTTCGCGGGTCATCTCAGTGGGTTTGATCAGTGTGGAGTCATCGATTCAGGAGTGATTGGCAAGACGCCGCCGAGCGGTATCTCGGGAACGTATACGGCGATTTTTCTTGATAATAACGGGAGTGTTATTACGTGTAACGACACGGCTTGGCGCAGTAAAGTCGTGAAAATTAGGGTGTCTGGCATCTACGCTGGCCTGACGCGGGTTATCGAAGTGGGCATCGCTCCCTAGCTCCTATTCTCCGTACCTCGGGGAAGTTTTCTTTGTCAAAAATCAGTGCTATA
Source organism: Candidatus Moraniibacteriota bacterium (assembly GCA_043785755.1). Taxonomy (GTDB): domain Bacteria; phylum Patescibacteriota; class Minisyncoccia; order Moranbacterales; family UBA1568; genus UBA1568. The sequence goes on along the minus strand of JAYVWV010000003.1, from coordinate 16,464 downwards.
ATAGGCAGTATGGCAGAGAAATTGACCAAGGAACAAGCCAAAAAACGCATCGAACAACTCACCTCGGAGGTCGAACGCCACCGGGTGTTGTACTATACTTCCGATCAGCCGATCATTTCCGATGAGGCCTACGATTCGCTTGTTCGCGAGCTCGAAGCGTTCGAGCACCTGTATCCGCAGTATGCTCTTCCCGACAGTCCTACGAGCAGTTCGTCCAGGCGGGTCGGTGGAGCGCCCCTCGCTTATTTTCACAAGGTCCGTCATGCGACCCGACAGTGGTCATTTGATGATGTGTTCGATTTTTCCGAACTTCAAGCCTGGGACAAAAAAGTCAGGAAGTTGTTAGAAAAAATGAGTAGCCAACCATCAGTGATTGGTAATCATCCGGTTGAGTACGTTTGCGAATTGAAGATTGATGGCCTCAAAATGATCCTCACCTATGAGCAGGGCATCCTGGTCCAAGGGGCGACCCGGGGTGACGGAGCGGTGGGTGAAAATGTGACAGAAAACCTGCGCACCATTCGGAGCGTGCCACTGCGACTGACGCGCGAGGATGTGAGTGGCATCTTCATCGGCGAGGTGTGGCTCGCCAAGCACGAACTCGAGCGTATCAATGCCGAGCGCATCAAGAACGGTGAAGCGCTCTTCGCCAATCCGCGTAACGCGGCGGCCGGCTCTATCCGTCAGCTCGATTCCAGGGTGACCGCCAGTCGCCGTCTCGATTCATTCGTCTATGACATCGACCGAGTGACAATCAACAATCAACAATCAACAGTGAGCGATGCTATGCCGGGAACACAGATTGAAGAGCTCGAGCTTGCCAAAAGGTTGGGCTTTCAGGTGAACGAACATTTTCGTCTGTGCCGGAATGGAGAGGAGATACAAAAATACTACGAAGAGTGGAGTGCCAAACGCCATGACCTGCCCTACGCGCTTGATGGTATTGTCATCAAGGTCAATGACCGGAAGCTTCAGGAGCTCTTGGGCTACACCGGCAAGGCGCCGCGCTTCGGGATAGCGTATAAGTTTCCAGCCGAGCAGGCGACGACCGTCGTAGAGGATGTCCAGGTGCAGATCGGACGCACGGGGGCGCTCACCCCAGTCGCTCATCTGCGGCCGGTGCGCGTGGCGGGCAGTACCGTCAGTCGAGCGACCCTTCATAACTTTGATGAAATCAAGCGGCTCGATGTGCGGATCGGCGACACGGTCATTCTTCAGAAGGCGGGGGATATCATCCCGGAAATCGTTTCAGTCATCGAGAGTCTGCGGACGGGAGATGAAAAGAAAGTGTTGGTCCCGACAGCTTGTCCTATTTGTGAGAGTCCGGTGGAGCGAAGAAAGATGCAGAACGACGATCTTTCGGCCGCGCTCTACTGTTCCAATGGACAGTGTTTCGCCATGGAAAAGGAATATCTCATTCATGCTGTGTCCAAAAAGGGTCTCGACATCCCTGGTCTCGGGGAGAAGATTATCGAACAGCTCATGAACGCAGGGCTTGTGAAAGATCTCTCTGATATCTATGCTTTGACGGCGGGCGACCTGGCACCACTGGCACGTTTCGCCGAAAAGTCGGCCGAAAAGTTGAGTGCTACCATTGCGGCGGCCAAGCAGGTGCCAGCGGACAAATTCTTTTTTGCTCTGGGTATTCATCATGTGGGGGAGGAAACGGCTGACCTGATCGTGCAGTCGCTCCGGGAAAAGTTGGGTGGAGCAGGATTAGTGACGCCGAAAAAACTGGGCACTGTCTTTTCGTCTTTGCGGGCGGAAGAATACCTGGCCATCAAAGGGGTGGGGAAGGTGGTGGCCGAGAGTGTCGAGCGGTGGTTCGCGGATACGGCCCATCAACAGCTGCTTACGGCACTTTCTGAAGAAGGAGTCAGGGTGATGCTTCCTGAAAAACGGACGGGGCAGTCACTCCCGTGGCAGGGAAAGACGTTTGTCTTGACCGGAGAGCTTGCTACCTTTACAAGAGAGGAAGCCAAAGCTATGATGAAGGAAAAAGGAGGGACGGTTGCTTCCTCCGTGAGTCAGAAGACAGATTTTGTGGTGGCCGGGAAGGACCCTGGGAGCAAGTATACGGACGCCGAGAAATTGGGAGTGAGGATTGTGGATGAGGATGAGTTCAAGAAGATGCTGAGGGAATAGAATTTTCAAACGACGATCTCATTTTGGAATTGTAAGCTTGGAAATTGTTTAGAAATTAGAAATTCGTAGAGTATGCTTTCTGCCGAAGAAGTACAACATGTCGCCCTGTTGAGTCGGATTGGGCTCAAGGACGAGGACGTCGCACGCTATCAGAAAGATCTGTCGGCGGTGTTAGACTTTTTTCAGGAATTGGAAAAGCTGCCAACGGACAAGGTGGCGCCCATCGGCCATATCACTGGACGGGCCAATGTCAGGCGTGAAGATAGTATGCAACCATTCACGAGCGCGGGCGAGAACCGGCTGATGGAGAATGCCCCCGATACGAAAGATAACTTCCTCAAAGTGCGTTCTGTTTTCTAGTATGATTCGAGCCCTGCACGAAAAATTGGTGACACGAGAATGTTCCGCGGTCAAACTGGTCGAGGAATATTTCGCTGTCATCGATAAAAAAGACGAAGAGCTTCGGGCTTTTCTCTCGCTGCATCGTGATCAGGCTTTGGCTGAGGCGCACGCCGTCGATGAACAGCTGGCCCGCGGCGAAGCCATTGATCTTTTGGCTGGTATCCCCGGAGCCATCAAGGACAATATCCTCATTTCAGGTACTCGGACAACGAGCGGTTCCAAGATTCTTGATAATTATATCGCACCCTACGATGCGACCGTCATCGAAAAGCTGCGCGCTGTGCATGTTTCTATTCTGGGCAAGACCAACATGGATGAATTTGCACTCGGGTCTTCGACCGAAAATAGCGCCTATCAGGTGACCAAGAATCCGGTCGATGTGACGCGTGTCCCTGGCGGGACGTCGGGTGGTTCAGCAGCGGCCGTGGCCGCCGGAGAGGTCGTGTGGGCCCTCGGGTCGGATACGGGCGGTTCTATCCGCCAGCCAGCTGCTTTTTGCGGCGTGGTTGGTCTCAAGCCGACCTATGGTCGCGTGTCGCGCTATGGCCTGATGGCGGCCGCATCGAGCCTCGATCAGATTGGTCCCATCGCTCGGACTGTTGAGGATGTGGCGATTGTTTTTTCCCGGATTGCCGGTCGTGACCCACACGATGCGACCACGGCTGATAGCGGCCATGGGAAACGTTATGAAGACTATCTGGAGAGTGATATCCGCGGCAAGAAGATCGGGGTGCCGAAGGAATATTTTTCTGAACATCTTGATGCGCGCATTGGGACTTTGTGTCAGACGGCTCTGGAGCGCTTCAAGTCTTTGGGTCTCGAAGTGGTGGAAATATCGCTGCCTCACAGTGCTTTCGCCCTGCCGGCCTACTACATCATCCAGCCCTGTGAACTCAGTTCCAATATGGCGCGCTATGATGGTATCCGTTACGGGCTTTCTATCAACGATGAACAGGCTTCAGCTGGTAAGGGGAATACCTTGCTTGAGACCTATCTCGATACCCGCCGCTATGGTCTCGGTCCAGAGGTCAAACGACGCATCATGCTCGGTACCTACAGTCTTTCCTCGGGATACTACGATGCCTATTATCTCAAGGCCCAGAAAGTGCGGGCACTGCTGAAAAAGGATTTCGAAGAAGTCTTCACCCAGGTCGATTTCATTTTTTCGCCGACTGTCCCGGAGCCGGCTTTTAAGATTGGCGCCAAGACGACCGACCCTTTGACGATGTACCTCGGTGATATTTACACAGTGACGGCCAATCTGACTGGTGTCCCGGCGCTGTCCTTTCCGATCGGTACGGTGACAGAAGAAGGGAAGGAGCTCCCTATTGGTGGTCAGCTCATGGGGAAATGGTTCGATGAGGAAACGCTTTTGGCGGTGGCTCATGCTTTTGAAACCAGAGACAGAAAACAAATAACAAATAGCAAATAGCAGAAGACTTATAAGTCAGAGTGTCATTTCTCTGCGGCGTGTTGACTGCTAATTGTTGGTTGGTAACTGACGGTGCTATGGAAATTGACGTGTTGCAATTGTTGCCACTGATCTGGCTTAAGGTGTCGGACTTTGTTCTCCATTCGGCGCTGTTTACGGCTCTCAAATTTTTTCTTTTTGTCTACGCCGGGGTGCTTCTGGTCGATATTATCCTGTTACTTGTTCATCGCGGTATTTCTTCTGACCTTAAGACGGCGCTTTACGGCGCGGATCGGCCACTCGTATCCAAGAATGCTCTCATCAAGCGTTGGGAAGCGACGCGTGAACGACTTCAGAGTCATGACCCAGCACAGTACAAAGTAGCTGTACTCGAGGCGGATACTTTGGCCGATGAAATCTTGGGAGCCATCGGGTATCATGGCGAAACGATGACGGAGAAGTTGGCCACCGTGAAGGGGGGTCAGCTCGAGACCAAGGATGTCCTGGTGGCAGCTCACGAGGTCCGCAATCAAATCGTGCATGATGGGGGGTTTGTTCTGACTCAAGAAGAAGCTCGACATCTCGTGGATGAGTATCAACAATTTTTCGATGAAGTAGAACTTTTTTAGGTATGGATACGAACACTCCACCAGCCGCTCCAGAGCAAGACATAGCCGATCTTCAAGCTGAAATGATTTTGCTTCGTGAAACGCTGGCTGCTTTGGAAAATGAAATGATTGAAGCATTGGAACAGAAGCGTATCGAGCAGCTCACTATGGCCCTGAAACAATGATTCTTTTGTTATGAGCTCATCAATGGAAAATAGGGTGCCGGGCGAGGCGGCGAAACAGGAGATCCTGCCAGTCGCATCGGAGGCCGTGGCGTCACCGGAAGTATCCAGTGATATGAGGGACACCTGTGGTGCGCTCTTGGTAGAAGCAGAAGCACAGCCGGAATTACTGGCGGCCCGCGGCGCGGCTCTTGGTCTTGATTCGGAGGGGACAAAAGAAGTTTTTGTAAAAAAGGGCTATCAGGAGCGGCAGGAGCAAATAGTCGGACGGTTACGGCGGCTCGCAGAAGCGGTGACAATGTCGCTGGCTCTGGGGGCAGCAGGTGGCGCGTATGCGTCTCCCATCGAAGCTCCCACAGAACCGGTGCGCGCGGCTGTGACGATGGAAGAAGGCGCCCCGGTCATGGTTGGCGAGGAACAGAGTAGCGCCCAGGAGAAGTTTCAGCAGGCAGAGCATGCAGCTGATAGCGGAGACGTCACGCCAGATGCTGAAACGGTAGAAACACCACCGGAGCAGGTTACCCAGGGCGTCGAACAAGAAGGGAAAGCGGAAAAACGCGCGGAAATTTTTCATGAAGCGGCCGATGGGCGCTTCCGCCTTTTTACGGAGCTAGTGACGACAGTGGTTTACGAAGGGGCAACGAGCGAAGAGGCTATGAAAAAACTGAGCATTTTGGCCGGGCGGCCACTCGGGAATGAAAAAGGAGAAATTGCGGAAGCGGTTGTTACTCATGTTGTCCCGCTCTACGATGGCGTCAAGACGTTATTAGAAGCAGCGAAAGGATCTACGTTTGACGGGAAGGAGCTCTCCGGGGTCAGCCGACTGACACACCTGGCTTTGGGGGTAGCGGGGTTAGTGACGGACGCTGTACCATTGGGCGCGGTAGCGAAAATATTGGGCAAGCTCAGTATGATAGCAACGGTGGCGGACAAAGTGGAACAGGGCGCTAACGATTGGACAGGGCTTTTGCAGATGATTGAAAAGAACCCGCATGATCCCGACTTGTACAAAAAGGTCATCGCAACTTTAGAGAAGCAAACAACAGTGGGAAAGGCTCGAGGAGCCATCATTGGTTCGGTTTCGAGTGCCTATGGAGCGAGTCAGAGAGCCTTTATGCAACACTAATCATCAGTGCCAATTTTTGACACCCTTATGGAGACAGAAGTTTCTCAGGAACAACTCACCGAACTTATAGAGAAGCTGATTGTGCTCGGTGAAAATGAGGAAGAATTGCTTTATTGGCAGGGGATTTTTGGTGAACTACCAGCGGAACACCAAAAACGGCTCTGGGAAGAGTTTGATCGTGAATATCAGGCCCTCTTACGGCTCTCCGAGGCCGCTGTCGCCCCCGCGCCTTTTTCTGAGGCAACCCCCTCAAAAGAGTGATATTGGGTGGGCTCGCTTTCGGCTCACGCCCCTCGGAAGTGGCTGCTGATGCGTAATAAGGTGCTCCGGTTGACAACCATTTCGAAAACTGATACTCTGCGAACATAAAAGCCCTCGGGGCTTTTTTTAAGAGGGAAAAAATATGGCATTTATCGTGCGCTTTCTGCAGGAGGCCAAAGTCGAACTCTCACGGGTGACCTGGCCTACTCAGAAAGAAATTATTCGTTACACCACCCTGGTCATTGTCATCAGTCTGTCGGTGGCTCTGTTCCTCGGTGCGTTGGATTTTTTGTTTAGCTTTTTAGTAGAAAAGTATCTCCTCCGGTAATCTTTGATTGAGCATTTCGTATGGCCAAGCAAACACAGCATCATGGTCGCGCCTGGTACGTACTTCATACCTATTCCGGCTATGAAGACAACGTCGCGCGCAACCTGAAACAGCGTATCGATTCGATGGATATGCAGGAACTCATCTTCGATGTCCTGGTGCCCAAGGAGAAGAAGATCAAGATCAAGGGTGGCAAGCGCGTGGTGGTGGAGGAACGCATCTATCCCGGCTATGTACTGGTTGATATGATGGTGACCGACGCTTCCTGGTACGTCGTGCGCAATACCCCGAACGTCACTGGCTTCATCGGTCTCGGTACGACCCCGACCCCGATCGATAGCAAAGAGATCGACATGCTGAAGAAGCGCATGGGTGTGGCCGAGCCGAAATATAAGATCGACGTTCGCGTGGGCGATGCCGTGAAGATTGTGGACGGTCCGTTCAAGGAATTCGAAGGCAAGATCCAGGAAGTGGACGAAGAGAAGGGTAAGGTCAAGATCTTGGTGTCCATCTTCGGACGCGAGACACCGGTAGAACTTGATTTCCTCCAGGTCAAGAAGCAGTAGTTTTCTCAATAACCAAGAAACAATAACCAAGAAACAAACGCCAACCCTGAGTGAGAGTCTCAATAAGAATCGGTTTGGTGATTGCATCATGGTGATTGGTAATTTACACAGAGATTATGGCCAAGACCATCAAAACCGTCATCAAGTTGCAGATCGCCGCTGGCAAGGCTAATCCCGCCCCTCCAGTCGGACCGGCGCTCGGACAGCACGGGTTGAACATCCAGGATTTTTGCTCTAAGTTCAATGAGGCGACCAAGGATCGCATGGGCGATGTCGTGCCGGCAGAGATTACCGTGTTCGAAGACCGCACCTTTACTTTTGTGCTGAAGACTTCCCCGGCTTCTGATCTTTTGAAGAAAGCAGCTGGCATTACCAAAGCGGCCGCCAATCCATTGAAGGACAAAGCCGGCCAGGTAACAGAGGCTCAGATTCGTGAGATCGCTGAGAAGAAGATGATCGATCTGTCAGCCAACGATGTCGAAGCCGCCATGAAGATCATTGCTGGTTCTGCTCGTTCGATGGGCATCAAAGTGACTGACAACTAGTTGTCAGTCATCCCGTACTCGATACGGGATCCAGAGACTAAGGTTGACAACTAGGTTTTCTGTCATCCTGAGCACAGGCGAAGGATCTCGGGATTCCTCATAAACTCGGAATGACAAGAAATAATAATTTAATGTGTGGGAGGTCGCAAGGCCGTTTGTACCACGAACAACACTATGAGCAGAGGAAAAACGTATCGGAACATCGTCGCCAAGCTTGAGAAGAGTCAGGAGTTTGCTCCTGAGGAAGCCTTTGCTTTCCTAAAAGAAAACAAGACCGCCAAGTTCGATGAAGCGGTCGAAGTGCATTTCCACTTGGGAATCAACCCGAAGAAATCCGATGAGATGGTGCGAGCCACTGTCATCTTGCCCCATGGGACCGGACGCTCTCAGAAAGTCGCTGTGGTGACCAGCACCAAAGAAAAGGAGGCTGCGGAAGCGGCGGCTGACCTGATTGGTGGCGAAGAACTGATCGCTGATATCAAAAGTGGTAAGGTGACCCCCGGCGTGTCCTTTCAGGCTCTCTTGGCGACACCAGAAATGATGCCGAAGCTCGCCGTCATTGCTAAAATCCTTGGTCCTAAGGGACTGATGCCATCGCCCAAAACCGAAACCGTGACGGTCAAGATCAAAGAGGCAGTCGAGATGCTCAAGAAGGGAAAGAAAGTCAGTTTCAAGAATGATGACACTGGAAATGTGCACCAGGTCATTGGCCGGGTTTCTTTTACCGCTGAACAGCTGGCCGAGAATTATCACACACTGCGCGAGACCCTCGATCGATCCAAACCAGAAAATATGAAGGGTCGTCTCATTAAGTCTCTCTCCGTTTGTTCGACCATGGGACCGAGTCTTTCTATCAAGTTGTAAAACGCCCCTAGAATCACTGAAAAAGGCCTTAATAAGGCCTTTTTTGTTGTCTTTGTGGCAAGGGAAAATGTTTTGAGGAAGCAGGGAATGTGATATACTAAGAAAGTAATGGCGTTTTCCCCCATCTAATTTTTGAGTATTCTCTGAATATCATGGTCGCTTCACGCTACGAAATCGAGATTAAAACGCTCCTGGGAGGAAAAGAAAAGGCTGATGCTTTGCTGACAAAAATGCAGGCCAGCGATCCAGAGACGAAACTGATTGGTGAAAGCAGTCAGCTCAATCACTACTTCGTGGTGGGTGATCGGGCACGGATCATCGAGCTTGTTTCGGAACAGCTCTCTTCAGAAAAGCGCGACCTGCTGAAGAAGATGCTCGAAGAGGGCAAGAATATTTCACTCCGCACGCGGGAGGCCAAGGCCAAGGTGCTTTTGGTCGTCAAGGCATCGATCGATGATACGACGAGTTCCAATGGGACAGCACGCCTGGAATTTGAAGAAGCGCTTCCAGGAATGACGCTTGCAGAGCTTGATCAGTTGCTCCTCGCTGCCGGTTGTACGTATCAGGCCAAGTGGTCGCGGGATCGTAAAGAGTACGCCTTTCGGGACAGTGTCGTGTGTATCGATCGGAACGCCGGCTATGGCTATCTGGCTGAATTTGAAAAGATTCTTGAAGATCAAGGTCAAGCAGAACAGGCCAAGGGAGAATTGCGGGCGCTGATGGCGGAGCTCGGTGTCGTGGAATTGCCTCAGGATCGTCTGGAACGGATGTTCGCTTTTTATAACGAGCACTGGCCGGAGTACTACGGCACGGACAAGATTTTTGATATCCAGTAACAGTCACATTTATGTTTCTTTCCGATACGGACATCAAGCGCGCGGTCAAAGAGAGGACGATCACGATCAAAGACTTCGACCCCAAGCGTCTTTCGCCGGCCAGTTACGATGTCATTCTCGACAATGATTTTGTCATCACGGACGTCTACAATACGCTCTATATCGATCCGGAAAAAAAGATCTATCCCAAGACCAAAGAACATCATGTCGAAGAAGGTGGGGCTTTTTCTCTCTACCCCGGCGAAACAGTGTTGGGACGGGTGCGTGATTTCGTGGGGAGCGATCAATATCTGATTCAGATTTCCGGCAAGAGCTCTCTGGCGCGCGTCGGCTTGGTCGTCCACAATACGGCTGGCCTCATCAACCCCGGGCACTTCCTGAACATCACGCTCGAGCTTTCCAATATCAATCGCATGCCCATTATTCTGCGGCCAGGGATGCAGATCGCTCAGCTGGTTTTCTCGCAATTGAGTACCCCAGTCGAGCGTGATTATACCAAGACAGGCCGCTTCGACAAAAACAACTGGGAGAACTTCCAGCCACCCAAAAAACAACGCACCGCAACGAAAACGAAGAAAAAATAGATTCTTTAAGTGTTTGCCCTATGGAAAAAAGACATCCGGAGTATCAGTATCTCTATCTGTGCCAGGACATTCTGGATCACGCCACTCGCCAGGAGGATCAGGGGACAGGTGATGTGACGCACAGTGTGTTCGGCCGCCAGATCAGATTCAATCTGGCCGATGGCTTTCCGCTCCTCACCACCAAAAAAGTGTTCTGGAAAGCGGTGGTGCATGAGTTGTACTGGTTTATCTCTGGTCAGTCTAACGTCCAGTATCTGGCCAAAAACAGCGTGCATATCTGGGATGATTATCCCTATCGGCTCTATCGAGAAAAAATGAGTAAGGGGCTGGTACCAGAGCTGACCAAGGAAACATTCGTCGAAAAATTGGTGGCGGATGATGCTTTCGCGGAAGAGCACGGTGACCTCAAACACATCTATGGCGAGTCGTGGCGGCGCTGGCCGGCGACGGATGGTCGGACAGTCGATCAATTGGCTTGGGCGATTCAGGAATTGAAGAATGATCCCAATGCCCATAATGCCATCGTCACGTCGTGGAACCCGCAATATCTCTATGGGATGGCCCTGTCTGACGAGGCGCTGCGCTTTCCCATCTGTCACAATATGTACCAGTTGAGCATTCAGCACGAGAAGGTGAGTCTCCAACTCTATCAGCGCAGTGCCGATATTTTTCTCGGGGTACCGTTCAATATCGCGAGTTATGCTCTCCTCGCTCATATCGTGGCGCGCGCCCTCGGCCGGGAGGTAGGGGAATTCGTCCACACGTTCGGCGATGTTCATATCTATGAGAACCACATCGAGCAGGTCAAGGAGCAGATGAGTCGAGAGCCGCGACCGTTTCCACAGATTACCCTTGATGAGAGCATCCAGAATATCGATGATTTCCGCCCTGAGCTGGTGACGCTCTCTTCCTATGATCCGCACCCGCCCATTCGGGCAGAAATGGCCGTAGTGGGTGGCAAGAACACGGCCGAATGGAAGGCGTTCGCACAGAAAGAAAAGAAGAAAAATTAATTCTCAGAAACTGCTCGCTTGATGTCTATGAAGAATCCCCGTATCAGTATGATCGTGGCCGTCGATGAGGTCCGGGCCATCGGTAAGGACAACCGACTTCTGTGGAACATCCCCGAGGATCTGCAGCGGTTCAAACGCTTGACTACTGGCCACGCGATTATCATGGGGGAAAACACCTATCATTCCATCGGTCGGCCACTGCCCAATCGCACCAATATCGTGGTAACGCTCGATCAAAATCTGGTGTTGCCCGGTGTCTTAGTGGTACACTCTTTAGACGAAGCTCTGGCAGTGGCGCGCGGGCAGGAAGCGGAAGAGGTATTCGTCATTGGCGGCGCCAGTATTTATAAACAGATGTTGCCCCGAGTAGAGCGCTTGTACCTGACCCTGGTAGAGGGCACACACGACGCTGACACGTTCTTTCCTGATTATGCTGAGTTTGGAAACATCGTGAGTCAGGAAGCAGGGAAAGACGAAAACCATCCTCACACCTATTTCATTTTGGAACGAACCGCTTCAGTTGTATAACTCTCGAGAACGTTATGGCGAAAATCATTATTGGAATTGCTGGAGAAATCGCCTGTGGCAAGGACACTGTTGGGAAGTATATCGCGGTAAAGTATCAGGCCGCGCCACTTCGGTTTTCTCAGTCACTGCGTGATATTTTGGATCGCATGGGTTTGCCGCAGAATCGAGAGAATATGGCCAGGTTGTCGCTTCATTTGCGCAAAGCTTTTGGGGAGGATGTTTTTTCCAAGGTTATCCTGACAGAAGCGGAGAAGAGTCAAATGGACCTCGTGGTGGTAGATGGCGTCCGGCGTTCGCCCGATATCATTCATCTGGAAACGGAGCCGCATTTTTACTTCGCCTACGTCGAAGCCTCGCCCGAGACGCGTTATGGGCGTCTGACCAAACGGCGCCAGAATACGGATGATGCTGGGAAAACCCAGGTGCAGTTTGAGAAAGATGCCCTCTTGGAGACAGAGACACAGATTCAAGACTTGAAAGAGCGGGCTGATTTTGTCATTAATAATGATGGGACGCTCGAAGAATTACAAAACCAGGTGGATGCCATGATAGAGAAAGTGCGCAGTAAATAACGACGGACTGTCTATGAAATATAACGTCACCATCGGGATGGAAGTGCACGCGGAACTGAAAACCAGTTCTAAGATGTTTTGTGCCTGTAAGAACGGTCTCGGGATGGAGGGAGAGCCGAACGTCCATATCTGTCCGGTCTGTACCGCCCAGCCGGGGGCGCTCCCAGTGCCTAATGCTGCGGCCATCGAGGCGGTGCAGCGAGTGGGACTGGCGCTCGGTTGTACGCTGCGGCTCCATTCTCATTTCGATCGCAAGAACTATTTTTATCCTGATCTGCCCAAGGGCTATCAGATTTCCCAGTTTAACGAACCTTTCTGTGAGGGTGGAACCATCGAAGTGAATGGTAAGCCGGCGCGTATTACCCGGATCCATCTGGAAGAAGATACGGGCAAGTCGATGCATCCGGCTGGGGCTGACTACACCTTGGTGGACTTCAACCGCGCCGGGGTGCCACTTATGGAGTTGGTCACGGAACCAGACTTTACTAACAGTAAAGATGTCGGCGCCTTTTGTCAGAAATTGCGGCAGACCCTGCGTTACCTCGATGCCTCCAATGCTGATATGGAGAAGGGGCAGATGCGTTGTGAAGTGAATATCTCGCTCTATCCCGAGGGAGCCGAACGTTTGTCGGGGACCAAAGTAGAAATCAAGAATATCAACTCTTTCCGTTCGGTCGAACGAGCGATTGAGTATGAGATTGTGCGCCAAACAGAAGTCTTGGAGCGAGGAGAAAAGTTGGTGCAGGAGACCAGGGGCTGGGATGAGAACAAAAATATCACGGTTTCCCAACGCAAGAAAGAATCAGCCCATGACTACCGCTATTTTCCCGAGCCAGATATCCCGCCCTTCGAATTTGACGAGGCTTATGTGGAAAAACTCCGGATGACTTTGCCGGAATTGCCGGATGCCAAGCTTAAGCGTTTCGTTTCCGAGTTCGCTTTGCCGGAGAAAGACGCGGTTATCCTGACGGAAGATCGGCCATTTTCTGAGTACTTCGAAAAGGTAGTGAGCGAGCTTGATGCCAAGGTGTTGTCACATGAGATAGTGGCGCCACTGGAGCGGGCCGTGAAGTTGGCGGCCAACTATATGCTGACCGAACTGCGCAAGCACTTGGTCGAGAACAATCAGACAATCGCGGACCTGCCCATCAAATCGGAGAACTATGCTGAATTTATTGGTATTGTGGCCGATGGGAAGATTAATTCGAGCGCGGCCCAGACGGTCTTGGCCGAGATGTATCACAGCAGTGATGGCGATACTGATCCCTCACATATTATCGACCGCCTCAATTTGGGTCAGGTCAATGATAGTGCCGCCTTGGAAAAAGTGGTGGACATGGTCTTGGAGCGTAGTGAACAATCGATCACTGACTACAAGGCGGGCAAGCAGAATGTTCTTCAATACTTGATGGGTCAGGTAATGGCGGAAACGAAGGGGAGAGCTAATCCTCAAGTTGTCATGGAATTATTACGAAAAAAGCTGAATAGCTGAGGTGTTAGATCCGCCTTCTGGCGGAGAGGAAACGAAGGGGAAGGCCAACCCGCCTCTCGTCCTGGAGTTACAGAAGAAAAAATTGTTGTAGGGTCTGTTCTCCAAAAAAGAAAGCAATAACAGGTATTTACTCCAGGGCAAGCCCTGGACTCAAAAACAAACTGATGTTTGTTTCTTTCAGAGTGAGGTCACTTTTTTGGTGTGCGCTGAAGAATTTTTTGCGCTTCCGCTAAACGAGTAATCCAGTGGATACGGGCGCCCATTTTTTCATAGCGGCGTAACCAGGTGAGCTGTCGTTTGGCGTAGTGCCGAATTTCAAAATTGAGACGCTCTTTCATTTCTTCTTTCGAAATTTTCTTTTGCAGGAAGAGGGCGAGGTATTTGTATTCCAGTCCGAAACTCTCCAGCTTTTTAAAACTTACTCCGTCTGCGCGAAGTCGCTTCACTTCGGCCAGCATACCTTTCCGTAATCGTTTATCCAAACGGATCGCAATATTTTGGTAGAGTGTCTCTTGTGGAGGAGTGAGGGCGATGATGATGGTGTCACTCCGAGTGTCGCGAGGAATCCCGTCCTTCATAGGGGATCCTTCGCTTCGCTCAGGGTGACCTAGAAGCGGAGGGACGGTGCCGAGAGTAGCGCAAATTTCCAGAGCCCGGATAAGGCGGATTTTATTCTGAGGGTCGATATTGGCGGCCCGCGTTGAGTCCTTCTTTTGGAGTCGTCGGAAGAGCACCGGAGGAGATAGTTTGCCGAGTTTTTTCCGCAGTTCTGGGTTGGGTTTCACCGCGGGGAAGGAATGATCCTCGACGAGTGCTTGGATCCAAAAGCCTGTGCCACCACAGATGATCGGTGTTTTGCCACGCTTCTTGATATCGGTAATAGCTCTTTTGGCATCACGGACAAAATGAGTGACGTTGTAGTTTCTCTTGGGGGAAGCAACATCGAGAAGGTGGTGACGGACACCTTCGGAAAAGAAGTGATTGTCACTCCGAGTGTCGCGAGGAATCCCGTCCTTCATAGGGGATCCTTCGCTTCGCTCAGGGTGACTCCTAATCTTGTCGCGAGACACCTTGCCAGTACCTATATCCATGCCACGGTAGACCTGGCGGCTGTCGGCGGAGATGATTTCGCCATTGTATTGACGGGCCAGAGCAATAGCTAAACCCGACTTGCCAGAGGCCGTCGGTCCCATGATGACGATGGTTTTATCGAGTGTTTTTGACATCGGGCTAGTATGGCAAAGTTTTCTTCTTTTGGCAAAAAATTCTCTCGCAAACTTCCTTTTCCTACCCTTTCGTGTCCGACGAACATTTTTGACTCGTTCTGCCGAACAGGGAGCTGTCCTGTCGAAACCATCCGTCACGCTCGACTGTTACCGGCTCACTCATCAAAAATGTTACCGACGTCACATCGGGAACAGAAAAGAAAGTTTGCGAGAGAATATGTCTTTTCAAATGTTTCATAAGAAAAAACCGAGACGATCAGATGATCGCTCGGGTTGGGGTTGACCGCCGGTTGGTCATTCAGGCTGTAGTCGGTTGGCGTTCGCGGAGATCTTCCCAGACTTGAGCCAAGCCGACCAGGAGGACGATTTGTCCGACTGGGTCGCCGACGTTATCGGAGTAGAGCCGATAACCCTCTCCGAGCCTGACATCCGCCGAGTTGACGCTCAGATCATATGGTTCCTGTCGGATGCTGAGCGTGCCCTTTCTTCCGGCGCGGACCTGCATCAGGTTGTGTGCCTGCGGTCCGCGAAACCAGTCGAGGGTATCGGCAATGGCATCGTTCGCCCTCTCAAATGACTTCGGCATGATGTCATTAAGGATGCTGGCACAGGTCTGACCAACGGTAACCGTGACAGGGAAACCCGTGTCGTCGAGGCCGCCGGAGAAACCGGTCTGGATCATGAAAAGCTGTCTTGCTCCTTCATCTTTCCAAGCGAGTGGCTCTATCCCCTGGAGGGACTGCAAGAGCCAATTCATATTGAGCACGAACGGATAGCCGGGCCAGCCCCAGCGTGGTATCTCGCGAGCCCGTTGGAACAAGAGGTGGATTTGGGTATGACTGCTTCCATCGCCATTTTGAACGCGACCGAGGCGAATGCCTCGTTGAAATCCGAATCCCTGTCGTGTCGCAGCGGCACAGTCGGTGAATGGCGTAAACCTGACACCGTATCGCGGGGAAACGTGTGCGACCACGTCCGCATGGACGGGCGCGAGGTGTTGCTCGAGGAAGAAGGGCACGGGGCCGTTGTTAGCCAGAATGGTCAGACCCTGCACAGTCCTTCTCCTTCCTCCGCGGAGCGGAACGAGGGCGTACGCTTCCTCCAGGTCAGCAGAGCGGATGTCGTACATGGGGTGTCCCCTGGTTGTGAAAGAATGCTCTCTTTATAGATCATTTCTTAAGAAAAGACAAGCATCGCCCAGGGTGACTTAGGAAACGGATTCTACTCCCTCAATCTTTACGAGCTCGGCCAAGTGCTCAGGAGAAGGATTGATGGCGAAGGTGGTTTCGATGGTGGTGCCAGACATTTTGACCGAGACTTTTCGCTCTCCCTGGGGAACGGTCTTCAAGAATTGCGAGAGGGTCGCGATGGTCTTGGTTGGATTGCCGGGGCCGACGGTAATGATAAGTTTTTCAGTCTGTGACTTTTCCAGAGAGACGGGGCGGGTCAGCTTGGCCCGGGTGGCTTCGGTCCGGGCGAAGTGGGAAAGTGTTTCGGGAGAAATCTTTTCGACTCCTTCGGCGACACATTTGAGATCGCCGTCCTTGTGCGAAAGGCGGGCATCGACTAGGACGACCTCGCCGGGGATCCAGGATTCTCCCGTGCGTTCGGCAGCGCGGCCGAAGACCAAAAGTTCGACGCGCCCGGTCATATCTTCGAGACCAACGAAGAACATGGTGCTGCCATTTTTGGTGAGGATTTTGCGGACGGTCGTAATGACGCCACCCAAGCGGACGCGGGAGTCGTCGGGTTTTTTTTCGAGCGTCCCCAAAGGG
>JAYVWV010000002.1:0-5033 GCA_043785755.1 Candidatus Moraniibacteriota bacterium | reverse complement strand
CCATCACTATCCGTGTCTTTCGTGTAATCATCCGGAGTCACCACGATGGTCGTCGTCACCGGTTTGTAGACGACGACGTTCTTTATGACTTGAATGGTTTTGGTTTTGGCAGCACTCCCCCCGTCATCGTATTCATTCTCATTTTCATTCTCACTATCGGCAGCGGCCGCGGTCACGAAGAGACTACCCGTGGTTTGGGGAGAGAAAAAAGAGTGTGAGAGAGAAGGCAGACTGAGCGCCAGAAAAAGCACGGGCAGCACCAGAATTCCGAGCGAGAAATTTTTTGTGAAGGGTTTCATATGGTCGCAAGCTTAGGATGTCCTGGTCTTGGTCGAAGACTTGGGAGTGCTGGTGGCCACCGGTACCTGCTGAGTCACTACCTGTTGCGTCACCACTGGTTTGATCACGGTCTGATCGATGGTAGTCTGCTTGGCCTTAATCAGATCAGGCTGATCCCCCAGGAGTTGTTCATACTGCGCTCTGGCATCGTTCATCGCCTGTTTGAGGTTAGCCTTGCGGTCACTTTCGTCCAGGTAATACTGGTAGCGGGCCAGTGTGGCATCTCTCTGCGCTTGAGCGACTTCTTCTTGTTTGGCAACGAGCGTTTCCGCCCAGCGGGACCTTGCGATAGCAAGCGTGGCCGTGAATGGTCCAAGGAACGCCAGCAAGACGAAGAAGTAGAGTATGAATCTCGTTCGAAGTGTGCCCATATGTTAGAATAATAGCGCGAGACATTACATTAGTAAAACGATTACAAGCGGAAAAAGTTTTCATGGCATGAGCTTTTTCTTTCAGACAGTCATTTTTTATGATACAGGGAGAAGTGGCACCTATGGAATCATCGACTACTGGCGCCCCGAGTGACCAGGCGTTAGTGACACAGGCCCTACAGGACCCAGAAGCTTTCGGGGCGTTGATGGAGCGCTATGAAAAGCCTCTGAGTCGTTACTTGATGCGCCTCACCGGGTGGGGGACCGATGAGATGAGTGACATCCTCCAGGAGGCTTTTATCAAGGCCTATCGTCATTTGAACGATTACGATGAGGAGCTGAAATTTTCCACCTGGATGTATCGTATTACTCATAACCAGGCCATCGATACACTGAGGAGTCACCGGGCGCGCAGCATCGTGACACAGGCACCACTCGAAGATGTGGCGCAGTTCGTTCCGGACTCGCTTGATATCGAGGCGGAATTCCTCCGAGAAGAGGATATGACCCGGGTGCAGGCAGCTATCCTTGCTCTGCCGCTTCTTTATCGAGATGTTCTGGTGCTCCGCTTTTTGGAAGAACGGAGTTACGAAGAAATTGTCGATATCTTGAAAAAACCCAAAGGCACTATTGCTACCCTTATCCGCCGCGGTCGTACGTTCCTTTTGGCAGCGCTCGAGCAGAAACCCTAATACTCTCCTATGTCCGATTTGATTCAGAAGACACTCGCTCAGATTTCGACCAAGCATATACAGCCGCTGCCTCGTTGGTATGACCAGGCGAAGAACGGTGCCTATTGGTTGGGGGCGTTTGTGCTGGTCCTCTTGGCGGTTTTCGCTACGACCGTGATTCTCCATGCTCTCTTTGAAATTGATTGGGACGCCTATAGCAAGGCACATTTCACTTGGTCAGAGATACTTCTTTCGGGTGTACCGCTTTTTGTACTGCTCTCTTTGTTTGTCTTACTGATGGGCGGCATTGTTTCTCTTCATCTGACGCGCCGCGGATATCGTTACTCACTCTTCATGTTGTTTGGTCTCTTTTTTCTGGTGAGTAGCACGCTCGGCTATTTCATCGAGGCGTTGCCGCTCGACAAACAAGTTGATCGCTTCTTGCTTCAGCCGGTGCTTCAGGCGGAGCGGTGGCGCCCGGGGCTCCTGCCGTCGGCTACTCGCCAGTGGTCTCAGCCAGAGAAAGGTTTGCTCGGCGGGACGGTAGAAATAGTGAGTGGAGAGACACTGCAGTTGCGCGATGCGACTGATGAGATTTGGACAGTGGACACCAAGGCTTCTTCTTTTACTTCCGACGTTCGGCTCGCCCCGAATGAAGACGTCAAGATCATTGGTGCGGAAACGGCTGCCCGCACGTTTCGAGCAGATGAAATCAGAGGGTGGAAGGAAAGGCGCCCTGAAAGAGGAGAGCGGGAGAGATAACGAGAACAGTATGAAGCGCTCATTGGTGTGGGGAAGTGTCGCTATGCTTGTTTTATTCTGGGCTTTTTTGTGGCGTCGCCAAAAAGAAGTACCTCCTGCTCCGGTAAGTAACTCGGAAGAACAAATACAAGCAGTAATAGTGCCGATTTCTCCGAAGCCAGTAATACCTCTCCCTGTGCAGATACGGCCGGTGGCCACTCTTCCAGATTCATTCCTCATCCCCAATGTCCCCTTCACGCTTCAGGCGCCCAATGCCGAGTGGGGGAACCCTACTTTTCAGGATGCCTGCGAAGAGGCAGCGATTATCATGGCAGAAGCCTGGGTGAACAAGAAGACACTTTCCAAAGAGAGTGTGAAAAAAGAGATCGAAGCGCTGGTCGTTTTTGAAAAAAAGAAATTTGGCCAGGCAGTCGACACCTCGCTCGCTGATACATCTTGGTTGCTGCGTAATTATTTTTCTCTCACGACGAGCGAGGTCAAGACGGGGATTACGATAGATGATATACGCGAGGCTGTGGCCGCGAGCAGGATTGTCATCGTCCCCACGGATGGACAGAAACTGAAGAATCCCAACTTCAAACAGCCTGGACCGGCCCGTCATATGGTACTCATTACGGGGTACGATACCAAGACCAAAGAATTTATCGTCAATGACCCGGGTACGCGCAAGGGGAAGGATTATCGCTATCCTGAGGCCGTACTCTTCGAAGCGATCCTCGACTATGCGACGGGTAATCATGTGCCGGTTACCAGTCGTGACAAGGTGATGCTCACGGTATGGCAGGGTTGACCACGTCGCTCGCCAACGTCGTTTCGCGAACGACCGTGGCAAGCGAGTGACGCTGGTTGACTTTGGGGCGGAAAAGGTGTATAATAAGAGAGCGTATTGTAACAATACTTAAGCATGCATTGAGCCTTTCCTACGGAAGACTTTTTTGTTACCAAAAAGTTTTCGGTGGTTTTCTTTGGGGGAGGCTCAATTCATCGGGCGATGATGCGGGCTCAACGAAACAAAGGAGCGCTATGTCAGCAGGAGTGTACAACAAGATGCCGATTCCTGGATCGCAGGATTTGGCAAAAAAAGGGGGGGTGCCGGTGACGCTCCGTCGCCAGGACGGATCAGTCCATCATGCGCAGGCGACGAACAACAGCGTCCCTGCGACGTGGGCCGCGATCACCAGAGAGCTCGCGCTTCAGTTGCAGGCGGCCGCAACGCCGTCGCCGACCATCACCAACGGAGGGCAACAAACATGAGCCAACAGCAACAGCCTCTCCTAGGATGGGCGCGGGATTTGAAGTCCACCAACGGTGGCGGTAGCCAATCGCGGGCGTTGACTCTGGTTGACACCGGCAGTCGGTCTCCAGCGACCAAGGAGGTCGCGAGCGATCCCGAAACCCCTGCCGTTATCAAGCCCGGCAAGGGGCTGCGTGCTGGCAAGCGCGCTTTACGGGCGGTCTTGCGCGAGCAAGTCGGCTGAACCGCGGCGAGAGCCTCGCCGCAACACGGGGACGATCAATGATCGCTCCCTTTTTTCTTTTTCCAAAATATCCGAGACGCGCTACAATAGGGGGGTAAACCGTAAAGGATTGCGTATGGGTTTATTTTCTCTCGCCACGAGCAAGAGACAGAGTAGCGGTGCACCGGATTTGGGGGCTGTCCGCGATACGCTCGGTTTTCATGGTGTCAGTCGTGATCATATTAAGAGAGTAGTAGATGCTTTCGAGGAACATGGCCACCGAGGGACAGAAGCGGTACTGGATCATTTGCGGGCGCAACCCGAGACCGACCGCCTTTCTGATCGTCACCTTGCCAAGGTTGTGGAGGCTTTCAAGAAACATCTTTAATTGGAGAGGAGTTATTCCTGATATATTTTTTTATGGGTATCTTTGCTTTTGACAGTTCACGTCGAATAACGCCCAGCGAATTTCATGACAAAGTGCGGGCAGGACTCTTGGCTGCGGGTTTGTCGCACCGTGATGTTGAACAGGTAGAAGACGTGGTGCGTCTGTCACTCGATGAGGCGGGATCACAGCGCGGCCTGGATCGGCGCGAGGTCGCCCAGGTGGTGGCATATATGCACAAGCACCGGAGTGATCATGGTCTTTCTGAACACCAGATCGATACTGTCGAAGAGGTTTTCATGAAATACCTCTGAAATAATGGCACAGCAGCATCATTCTCTCATCGCCTTGGCCGATAGCTCGTCATGTTCTGTACGACGGCGCCGTGGCGCGCGCGGTCTTCGCTTGGTCGTAAAGAGTGATGGTGAGGTGGTGTTGACGATGCCTCATAGTTATCCGCTCATCGTTGGCCAGCGCTTTGTCGCAAGGAAACAGGCATGGATTGTCGAGACGCGTCAGCAGATCTTGAAGCGCCCGCGCCCACTCCTCTCCCAGGGTGATGAGAAAGAATACACTCTGACCAAGGAAGCGGCGCGCCGGTGTATCCTCGAACGGGTGGAGTATTTCCAAAACATCTACGGTGTCAGCTTTCGTTCGCTCTCGATCCGCAACCAGAAGACCCGCTTCGGGAGCTGTTCGGCTCGCGGTCACCTGAGTTTCAATTACCGACTCATTTATCTGCCGGAGCACCTGCGCGATTACGTCGTGGTGCACGAATTGTGCCACCTGATTGAACTCAATCACTCGGCGCGTTTCTGGGCGCTCGTGGCGCGGACAATGCCCGACTATCGGCTGAAGAAACAGCACTTACAAGCCTTTTCTCGAACAAAGGCTTGACAGGGGAACTTTTTCCTGCTCTAATGGAGTACTTACTCTCGTGTCGTTTATACGACCCGACATTCCTTTGGGAGTCTATCTCTTCGAGGGGAAGAGCTAAGACTAATCCCTAACATTCACAAGAATGTATAGCAGAAACCCGAGGAGCAAT
>JAYVWV010000001.1:0-2937 GCA_043785755.1 Candidatus Moraniibacteriota bacterium | reverse complement strand
AGTGGAAAGGTATGAAAATAGCATTAGTCCATGATTATTTGGTCCAGTACGGGGGAGCGGAGCGGGTGCTCGAAGCTTTCACGGAGCTTTTCCCCTATGCCCCGATCTATACGCTCATCCACGATGACGAAGCGATGCATGGACAGTTCAGAGATAAACGTATTTACACTTCGTTTCTCCAGGAGATGCCATTTTCTCGCAAGCGCCACCGTTTCTTCCCGCCGCTCATGCCGCTCGCTATCGAGGAATTCGACTTCAGTAAATATGATATCGTTTTATCTGATTCGTCGAGCTATGCCAAGGGCATCATCACTCGGCCTGAGACACTCCATATCTGCTACATGCACACGCCTATGCGCTACGCCTGGGACGATTGTCAGAAGTACACGCAGGATTTCGGTTTCCCGGCTCTCATTAAAAAACTGGTGCCGTTCTTTATGAGTCCCATTCGCCTGTGGGACAAGGCCAGTGCCGACCGGGTCGACCTCATTCTCGCCAACTCACAGTTTGTGGCCAAACGTATCCGGAAATACTATCACAAGGAAGCTGTCGTCATCCATCCGCCGGTCAATATCGGACAGTTTTACATCGCTCCCAAAGAAGAGCGCAAGGATTATTTTCTCATGGTTGGTCGGCTTATTGCTTACAAGCGTCATGATATCGCTATTGAGGCTTTCAATCGGCTCGGTCTGCCGCTTAAGATTATCGGGCGTGGTCCAGAAATGAAGCGTCTCCAGAAATTGGCCGGACCGACCATTGAGTTTCTTGGCCGGGTACCGGAGGAGGATCTGCCTCGTTACTATGCCGAGTGCCGGGGGTTTATTTTTCCTCAGGAGGAAGACTTTGGTATTGTCGCGATCGAAGCGATGGCTTCTGGACGGCCACTTATTGCCTACCGGGGAGGTGATATCGTCGAGCACATGGAAGAGGGGAAAATGGGAGTATTTTTCGATGAACAGACACCGGAGGCTATTGTCCGGGCGGTACGGGCTTTCGATGAAAATCGCTATGATGTGGGCTATATCCGCAGTCGCATGGAGCGTTTTGACAAAGAGCGCTTTAAGGCTACAATGAAGGACTATGTGGAGCATGCTCTGGAAGAACACTTACAGATTAGAGAGAATGTCAAAATCCAAACACCCAATGATAAATGCCTGCCCGTTGAGAAGGAGGGCAATCTAAATGATAGAATTTGAAAATCTAAGGCATTGAAAATCGATTTGACATTTGAAATTTGAGCTTTGACCTTACCCTATGGAATTAAGAGATCTCATCACTGTTTTTCGGAAACAACGCCAGTTTTTCTTGGGCTCTGTTTTGTTATTTGTTCTGGTCGCGTGGGTGTGGCAGCAGGCGCAGCCGATGACGTATCAGGCCACACTCCTCATTAACATCGGACGGACGGGGGTGGATACCACGAGTGCTTATGCTTATGATGGTTTCTATCGCCTCCAAGCAGATGAGCGTTTTGCTGATACTATCGTGCGCTGGCTTGCCGCCCCGCGGGTGGTAGAAGATATTTATCGCGAAGCGCACCTCGATGCGCGGGGGCTTGGTACGAAGCAACTGTCGGGGACATTGACGGCTGGCCGACTGTCATCGCAGATGATCACCGTTACTTATGGTGGGAGGGACGAACAGACACTCAAGCAGCTGGCGGTGGCCGCTGTCACTGTCCTCAATCGCTACACTGAGTCTCTCAATACGGACGGGCATGAAAAAAGCTGGTTCGTCGTTATCGGGAGCGATCCGGTCATTCGTGATGGTCGCGTCAGTCGATCGCTTGCTTTGGTTCTCGGATTAGTGTTAGGAATGTTTGTGGGATTTTGGCTGGTGTTGCTTCGACATTACCTGGCAAAAAGTAGCCAGCAATCAACAAACAACAAAGAGTAAAAGACGATCAACAGAAAATGGCTCACAGTAAACAAAAATATAAAATGGTTCTCTGGGTGTATTGATTGATACCTACTGATTGATTACCGCTGATTGTTCACTGTTGACTGCTATTTGTCGTATGCGCATAGGGATTGATGTTCGCTGTCTGGCCGAAGGGAAACGCACGGGAGTGGAGGAATACACGCTGGCGCTTCTGCAGGCGCTGTTTGTGGCTGATCGCGAGAATGAATACATCCTCTTTTTTAACGCCTGGGGGAGAGCGGTCCCAGATTTTTCCTGGGTAGCGCCGTATCCGAACGTGACCGTTCGGACTTTTCGTTTTCCCAACAAGCTCCTCAATCTCTCGCTCTGGTACCTGCGCTTTCCCAAGCTCGATTTGCTCCTTGGCGGGACGGATGTTTTTTTCTTGCCTAACCTGAATTTCGTTGCCGTCTCTTGTCAGAGTCGGTTGGTCGTGACGGCGCATGATCTTTCGTTTGAACTTTTCCCCGAGGCTTTTTCTTGGAAACAACGCCTGTGGCATTATTTGGTCGATTTCCGTTCTCTCGTGCGACGAGCGGATACCGTCATCGCTGTTTCGCGTTCGACTCGCGATGATCTGTTGACAGAATATCGTTTGCCGGATGCTCAGGTCACGGTGATTCCAAGCGGTATCGACCGTCGTTTCCGACCGATGGACCGCAACGACCCGGAACTCATGCGCGTCAAAGAGAAGTACGGCCTACCCTATAAATTCATCCTGTCACTCGGGACGTTCGAACCACGAAAAAATATCGTGACGCTGATCCAGAGTTTTGATGCTTTGCACAGCCACGGGAATCCGCAACTGAAGAAGTACGATCTCGTCCTGGCAGGGACGCGTGGTTGGAAGTGCGCCGATGTTTTCGCGGCGCGGCGAGAAGCGACTGCCCGGGAACATATTCTTCTCCCGGGTTTCATTGCCGACCAGGATAAAGTGGCACTCTACAATTTGGCGAGCGCTTTCGTCTACCCTTCTCTTTATGAGGGGTTCGGTTTCCCACCGCTTGAGGCCATGGCTTG